>JBIIRS010000030.1:0-10649 GCA_044341425.1 Candidatus Planktophila sp.
CATACTCCGCATAGCCGTTGGCTTCGAGCTTATCTGCAAGCTCTGGTCCACCTTGTTCAACGATCTTGCCATTAGCAAATACGTGAACGAAATCAGGCTTGATGTAGCGAAGGATTCGTGTGTAGTGCGTGATCAATAGAACGCCAAGATCATTGGCAGCCTTCGCGCGGTTGACGCCCTCAGAGACGATGCGAAGTGCATCAACGTCTAGACCCGAATCTGTCTCATCGAGAATAGCCATCTTTGGCTTGAGTAGTTCTAGCTGCATGATTTCGTGGCGCTTCTTTTCTCCACCAGAGAAACCTTCGTTGACATTACGTTGTGCAAAAGATGGATCCATGCTTAACGCTTCCATCGCGCCTTTAACTTCGCCGACCCAAGTACGTAACTTAGGCGCCTCACCGCGTAGCGCCGTTGCTGCGGTACGAAGGAAGTTAGAGACAGATACGCCAGGAACTTCTACTGGATATTGCATCGCCAAGAAGAGACCGGCCTTAGCGCGCTCATCGACGGTCATCTCAAGAACATCTGCACCATCTAGCGTGACTGTGCCGCTGGTGATTGTGTACTTAGGATGTCCCGCAATTGAGTAGGCAAGAGTTGATTTACCTGAACCATTCGGGCCCATGATCGCGTGGGTTTCACCGGATTTGATAGTGAGGTCTACGCCTTTGAGAATTTCCACTGAACCGCTTTCGGTTTCGACAGAGACTTTAAGTCCACGGATTTCTAGAGTGCTCATCAACTTTCCTCGCTACGCATCTACCGTGACGGAGTCTCCGTCAACGCTTACTGAATAAGTCTTAATTGGTGCAACTGCTGGCGGAGTTAACGCTTCGCCGGTACGAAGATCGAACTCTGCGCCGTGAAGCCAGCATTCGATCTTAAAATCTGTAACATCGCCTTCAGATAGAGAAGCATCTGAGTGCGAGCAAGTGTCATCTACGGCAAAAACTTCATCGCCAACACGTGCCACGCAGATAGCGCGTCCATCTTTCTCGATCTTGACGGGCTTGCCTGCAGTTAGCTCACTAAGTTTTAGATCGCTCATTTATGAACCAGCCTTTGCAAGTTCGCCATCGATACGATCCATAAGGCGCTCTTGAATCTCTTCAACGCCGATTTCAGAGACGATCTCATTGAAGAAACCGCGAACAACTAAGCGACGGGCATCGGCAGCGTTAATGCCGCGTGACATCAAGTAGAAGAGTTGTTCGTCATCAAAGCGACCAGTTGTGCTGGCATGTCCTGCACCAACGATCTCGCCAGTTTCGATCTCCAAGTTGGGAACTGAATCTGCGCGGGCTCCATCAGAGAGCAAGAGATTGCGGTTTAGTTCGTAAGTATCTGTGCCTTCAGCTGCAGCGCGGATAAAGACATCACCAATCCAGACGGTATGCGCTCCATCGCCAGCAAGTGCGCCCTTGTAGTTAACGCGAGATTTTGCGTTGGGAACTTTATGATCAACAAACATACGGTGCTCAAAGAACTGACCAGAAGTTGCAAAGTAAACTCCTAGAAGTTCACAAGATGCTCCAGGTGCAATGAAGTCAACTGTTGGAAGTAATCGAACAAGTGATCCGCCAACGGTTACAACGATTGATTTAAAAGTTGCATCGCGATCGACGATTGCATGGTGGCGTCCTGAGTGAATGGTTTTTCCATCCCACTCTTGAAGTGAAACTAGAGTCAGGTTTGCACCAGGTGCGACTGAGATTTCTAGATCTTCTGCCAGATGAGTATCGCCTGAGTTCTCGATAATCACAGTTGCCTTGGCGTGGTTTTCGATGCGGATCTGGACTCGTGAAAGTTCAGCTGAATCTGTTGCGCCAGAGCTCCGATTTAAGAAGATCGGTGCAGCAACTTCAGCGTTTGCCTTGATGGTTAGAACTGCGACATCTGCTGCGTTTTCGCGGATACGGCCAACAACGGCATCATCGCTTTCAGTTAAGGGCGCCGCTAGTTCCCGGGAGATTCTTTCGAAGCACACGCCATCTGCTGCTGCACCTTTTAGGGAAAGTGACTTGCGATCTGCAATAACTGCAGTGCCATCATGAAGTCCACCCAAACGTTTGAGCGGAGTAAAGCGCCAGGCTTCTTCACGCCCAGTCGGCGTTAAGTAGTTAGTGGTTAGCGTTGACATTAACCGACAGCACCTTCCATCTGAAGTTCGATGAGGCGGTTTAGCTCAAGGGCATATTCCATTGGAAGTTCGCGCGCGATTGGTTCGATAAAGCCACGAACGATCATCGCCATTGCCTCATCTTCAGTAAGTCCGCGTGACATTAGGTAGAAGAGTTGATCATCACTGATCTTCGAAACCGTTGCTTCGTGTCCCATTGAAACATCGTCTTCACGGATATCAACATATGGGTATGTGTCAGAACGTGAAATTGTGTCAACCAAGAGCGCATCGCACTTTACGGTGCTCTTTGAGTGATGTGCGCCTTCTTGCACCTGTACGAGTCCGCGGTAAGAAGTGCGACCGCCACCACGTGCAACTGATTTAGAGATAACAGATGATGATGTGTAAGGAGCGGCGTGAACCATCTTTGCACCAGAATCCTGATGTTGTCCGGCGCCAGCAAATGCAAGTGAAAGAGTTTCACCCTTGGCATGTGGACCCATCAACATAACCGCTGGGTACTTCATGGTTACCTTAGAACCGATATTTCCATCGACCCATTCCATAGTCGCACCCTCAGCGCAGGTAGCGCGCTTGGTCACGAGGTTGTAAACGTTGTTAGACCAGTTTTGAATCGTGGTGTAACGAACGCGTGCACCCTTCTTTACGATGATTTCTACTACTGCTGAGTGAAGTGAATCTGATTTGTAGATTGGCGCTGTGCAACCTTCTACATAGTGGATATATGAATCTTCATCAGCAATGATCAAGGTGCGCTCAAACTGCCCCATGTTCTCAGTGTTAATGCGGAAGTATGCCTGCAAAGGAATCTCAACGTGTACGCCCTTTGGAACGTAGATGAAAGAACCACCGGACCAGACAGATGTGTTGAGCGCTGCAAACTTATTGTCGCCAACTGGAATGACTGACCCGAAGTACTCTTTGAAGAGTTCAGGGTGCTGCTTTAGTCCGCTGTCGGTGTCAAGAAAGATAACTCCCTGAGCGGCGAGATCTTCGCGAATTGAGTGGTAAACAACTTCAGATTCGTACTGCGCCGCAACGCCAGATACCAGGCGCTGTTTCTCTGCTTCTGGGATACCCAAACGATCGTAAGTGTTCTTGATTTCTTCAGGTAGATCATCCCAAGTTGCCGCCTGCTTCTCGGTTGAGCGAACAAAGTATTTGATGGTGTCGAAGAAGATTCCGGAAAGATCTGATCCCCATGATGGCATCGGTTTCTTTTCGAAGAGTGACAAGCCTTTAAGGCGCAGGTCTAGCATCCACTGTGGTTCGTCTTTCTTGGAAGAGATATCGCGAACAACATCTTCGTTAATTCCACGTCTCGAGTTTGCGCCAGCATCATTGCCATCTGACCAACCGTATTCGTAGTTTCCAAGACCTTCGAGCTCTGGATGTGCTGTTGTCATTTTTGCGCCTTTCCGGCTGTTGCTTGAGTGTGTATTTTCGGAACTTGCTTGTTAAGTTGAGGAATGTAAGTAGTGCAAACACCGTCGCCGTGGGCGATGGTGGCTAAACGTTGTACGTGAGTGCCGAGCAGATTTGAAAGCGCCTCTGTCTCGGCTTCACATAATTGGGGAAATTCTGCGGCGACGTGTGCAATTGGGCAATGGTGCTGACAAAGTTCTTCACCTGTCCCACGTGAACCAACGCTTGCTGCATAACCTTGTTCAGTAAGAAACTCTGCAAGCGCTTGTACTTTATCTTCGCTCTTTGCCATAGTTCCGGCGGCTTTACGCACCATGTCATCGGCGCGTGATTGCGCAAATGCGCTAACGAGGTGCTCCCCCGATTGCGCTGACATAAATTTCAGAGCGGCAACTGCTAGATCGTCGTAAGAATGTTCAAACTTCTCGCGCCCGTTATCGGTCATGACAAAGACTTTGGATGGTCTGCCGCGACCGCGAGCTGGAGCAATCCGTGGATCGCGCGCTTCGAGAATTCCATCTGCGACAAGCAGGTCTAGATGGCGGCGAATACCCGCTGGTGTCAGACCTAGGCGCTCGCCCAGGGCGACAGCTGTTGAGGGTCCATTTTCAAGGATTGAGCGTGCCACGGCATCGCGAGTGCGCAGGTCATCGCCTGGCACCACATCTGGACGCTCCTTGATTTTCACAACACTATTGTGTCTTAATTCATGCCTTCTTGCCACTTATGGAGCCCGACACAGGCCGCCTCTTTCCTTGCGCGGTCTTAGGCTAAGGCCATGAAACTGCGTGCCTTTCTATACGGCTTACTGCTTTTTCTACAATCTGCCCTTGTTCTTACTGGCGGGGCAGTACGGGTGACTGGCTCGGGACTAGGTTGCCCAACTTGGCCCGAGTGCACTCCTGGTTCCTACACACCTGTACCTAATCAAGCCGAGGGCCAGCTTCACGCTTGGATCGAATTTGGAAATCGTTTACTCACCTTTGCATTGGTTATCTCCGCTCTAGCGGTACTTCTCCATGTTATGAAGACCGGTCGTAAAGATTTGCGCTCGCTCGCACTTGGACAGGTGCTCGGAATATTTGGACAAGGAATCCTAGGCGGAATTACCGTCTTAACTGACCTACATCCGTTGCCTGTAGCCGGCCACTTGTTGCTATCGATCATTCTTATCGCGGGCGCTGCCTCCCTTTACTCGCGAAGAGAGTATTCAGCTCGCCCTCGCACAGATCTCGATAGGTTAACCAAGCGCGTATCTGTCTTGCATATTGGTTTAACTTGCGTGGTGATAATTCTCGGCACGCTAGTAACCGGGTCAGGTCCACATGCTGGAGATGAGAAAGCGCAACGTTTCGGCTTCGATATCCGAACAATCGCCTGGATACATGCGGATGCAGTGATTGCACTTCTTGGCTTGACCGCCGCCTTTTATATCTTAGTTAGAAATAACCATGAAATACGGCGCAAAGTAACTATCTTCGCCGCCGTAGCACTCAGTCAAGGCGCGATTGGTTACATCCAATATTTCACTGGGATTCCTGAAATACTTGTCATAGCTCATCTACTCGGCGCCGTTCTTGTTTGGATCACTGCATGGCGGATACGTATCGCAATAGTTAAAGAGATAATCCCAACCCCAGATAGAGGTTAATGTCATGAAGAACTGGACTGAGTTAGATGATCGCGCTGTGGTCATTGCCCGCGCACTTGCTATGGATTCAGTTCAAAAAGCTGGCCATGGACATCCCGGTACCGCGATGTCACTTGCCCCAGTTGCATATAACTTATTTCAGAACCATTTAATCCATGATCCTGCTGATCCAAATTGGTTAGGGCGCGATCGCTTTGTACTCTCTTGCGGCCATTCTTCACTCACTCTTTATATTCAACTCTATTTCAGCGGCTACGGCGTTGAGTTAGATGATCTGAAATCATTTAGAACTTGGAACTCGCTCACACCTGGCCACCCTGAATACGGACACACAGCGGGCGTTGAAATGACGACCGGACCGTTAGGCGCGGGCGTTGCAACTGCCGTTGGTATGGCGATGGCTGCGCGTTATGAGCGCGGTTTATTGGATTCAGATGCGCCTGCCGGCAAGTCGATCTTTGATCATAATATTTGGGTTATCTGTTCCGATGGTGATTTACAAGAAGGTGTAAGCGGTGAAGCGTCTTCACTTGCCGGCACGCAAGAGCTCGGCAACCTAAAGATGATCTATGACGACAATCGCATCTCAATTGAAGGCGATACCCATGTTGCCTTTACCGAAGATGTATCTGCGCGTTACCGAGCTTATGGCTGGAACGTAATCGAAGTCGCCACTAAATCTGATGGAGATGTAGATCTTCCGGCTTTGGATGCAGCAATGATTGCTGCGGGTAATGAAAACGCGAAGCCAACTTTAATTCGTATGCACTCGGTAATTGCTTGGCCAGCGCCAAAGGCTCGAAACACCGCCGAATCTCATGGTTCTGCCCTTGGCGCCGAAGAGATTGCCGCAACAAAAGTGCTTCTCGGGTTAAATCCGGAAGAAAGTTTTGCCACGCCAGCAGAAGTGATCGCACATGTTCGCAAAGTGAAGGAACGTGGTGCTGCGATGCGCGCTGATTGGGATAAGAACTTTGCAACTTGGAAGTCGGCTAACCCCGATCGCGCTGCGCTGCTTGCGCGCTTGGTATCTAAAGATCTTCCTGCCGGTTGGGATAAAGAGCTTCCGATCTTCGCACCAGGAAAAGATGTAGCAACTCGTAAAGCATCCGGTGATGTTATTGCCGCTATCGCAAAGGTACTTCCAGAATTTTGGGGTGGTTCAGCAGATCTAGCGGGAAGCAATAACACCGTTATCAGTAGCGCTGGTTCTTTTCTCCCGGCAACAAGTGCGATGGCGTATGCAAATCCATACGGTCGCATGATCCACTTTGGTATTCGCGAACATGCGATGGGATCGATTCTCAATGGCGTTGCCTTACATGGTTTATCGCGTTGTTTCGGCGGAACCTTTGCCGTATTTAGCGATTACATGCGTCCAGCAGTTCGCTTGGCAGCGATCATGGATATTGCATCTATCTTCATCTGGAGCCATGACTCTATTGGTCTTGGTGAAGATGGTCCAACGCATCAACCGGTAGAACATTTGGCTGCGCTCCGCGCGATTCCTAACTTTGATGTGGTGCGCCCAGGAGATGCCAACGAAGTTCGCGAGGCGTGGAAGGTAATTCTGCAACGCCGCAAGCCTGCAGGTTTACTCCTTTCTCGCCAGAACTTGCCGGTTGTTGATCGATCAACTCATGGCGATGTCGCACTGGTAGCAAAGGGCGCCTACATTTTGAAAGAAGCCTCTGGTTCAGCTGATGTAGTTCTTATCGCAACTGGTTCTGAAGTTGGTGTCGCTCTTGCAACACAAGAGATTCTTGAAGCCAGCGGAGTTTCTACTCGCGTTGTCAGCGCACCATGCCTGGAATGGTTTAAAGAGAGCGATGCCGCTTACCAAGGAAAAGTGATTCCTAAAAACGCCAAGTTGCGAGTAAGTATTGAAGCCGGAATTGCTCAAGGCTGGCGTGATTACATTGGTGATTCGGGCATTGCTATATCACTTGAACGCTTTGGCGCTTCGGCATCTGCTGGCAAGTTATTCAGCGAATTCGGATTTGGTCCTGATGTAATTGCAGCGAAAATTCAAAGCGCCCTGAAGTAAATAGCGATGATCAAATTAAGTGGGCCATCTCTTTCTAAGATTGACCGTAACGATTCGAAATACCTGAAGTTGGCAAAAGCGCATCCTCGTATCGCCGCTAAAGATGCAAATACCTGGGGCCAAGCGGCAAGTGCAGAGGCTGCAATCCGTCTTAATTGGGTTGATCTAGATCAAAGTTCGCGCGAGCTACTCCCCTTGCTCGATGCTCTTGCAGCGAAGTTTCGCGATAAAACAGATTTAATTCTCTGCGGAATGGGTGGCTCATCTCTTGCCCCAGAAGTAATCGCACAGACCTATAAGAAGAAAGTTTTTATCTTGGATTCGACTGATCCGGATTATCTCCACCGCGCGCTACAAGGCGATGCCAGCAAGTTGCTTGTCTTAGTAGCTTCAAAATCTGGATCAACGATTGAGACATCTTCGCAACGCGCTTTCTTCGAAAAGTATTTAAGTGATGCAGGCTTAAATCCAATCGACCATATGGTCTTTGTAACTGATCCCGGTTCACCGCTAGATCAAGATGTACGTAAAGCCGGATTTACAGTTATCAACGCCGATCCTCACGTTGGTGGGCGTTTTAGCGCGCTGACCGCCTTTGGTTTAACACCTGCTGCGCTAATGGGCGTTGATGCATCTGTATTGCTTGATCAAGCAAGTGATTGTCGTGAGCTTATGGGGAAGAACCCAGAAGTTGTTCTAGATGTCGCCTATTTGCTTCTAACTCAAGCTGAACAATTCTTAGGTTTCACAGATAGCGGTTCAAAGTTTCCTGGGCTATCTGATTGGATCGAACAGTTAATCGCTGAATCAACTGGCAAAGAAGAGCAAGGGCGTCTGCCAATTGCTACAGAAGGTTTCAAAGAGGCTGCAATGGGCGGTGCCTTCTCTGTTGCCTTTGCACCTGGTGCAGATCTAACGGTTGAAGCAGAACTTGGCGAACATTTCTTATTCTGGGAATGGGTAACTGCCTTGCTGGGTGCAGCGCTAGAAATTGATCCCTTCAATCAACCCAATGTAACTGAGGCGAAGGAAGCAACTTCAGCGGTACTTGCGGAATGGAGTAACTCACTTCCCGTCATTACAACCGCCAACAGCGAAGGTGAAGTTGAGATCTTTGGCGATGGAAATACCTTAGTTGCAGCGTTAAAGAATCTAATTGCAAATACTGACAATGATGGTTACATAGCGATCACCGCTTATTTGGATCGCATAGGAGATAGCAAGCTCACCGAACTTCGTGCAGTTCTATCTCAGAAATCTGGACGTCCCGTTAGCTTTGGTTGGGGTCCACGTTTCTTACACTCCACCGGTCAGTTCCATAAGGGCGGACAACAGAACGGATCGTTCCTGCAGATAACTGGTGAGACAGTAAATAACTATCTAGTTCCAGGGCGAGCCTTTGATTTCCGTACTTTATTGATGGCGCAGGCGTTAGGTGATAACCGCGCTCTTGCTACAAGAAAATACCCGCTGCTTCGTCTGCATTGCACAGAACGTAGCGCGGGTATCGACCAGATCTTGAGAGCAGCTAAAGCTCTCTAACAAATACTTATTGCTTTTAATTAATCGTCATCTCCACGGAGTTTGCGGAGCGCTTCTTCAAGAATCTTTGCGCCTTCAACATCTGTGCGACGCTCTTTTACATAAGCAAGGTGGGTCTTGTAAGGAATATTTACAACTGCCTTTGGTGGATTGTTGCGATCGCGACCTGCAGGAAGACCGCACTTAGGGCAATCCCATTCCGCAGGAATTACGACAGTCTCTTCAACTGCGAAAGATGGACGTACTTCATGTCCATTGCCACAGAAGTAAGAAACGGTGGCGCGTTCAATCTGATCTCCGCGTTCCGCCTCGCCCATGGGGCCGGCGCCGACACGGCTTCCGCGAATTGCACTTGCCATGGATTAACCCTTCAAAACAAGACTGAGCGCGACAACGCCGCCGAACCAGATACCGCCAACAACGATTGTGATGCGATCGAGGTTACGTTCTACAACAGATGAACCGCCGTAGTTAGATGACATTCCGCCGCCGAATAGGTCGGAGAGGCCTGAGCCTTTTCCTTTATGTAGAAGAACAAGCAGGATCATCAAGATGCTTGTTACTACAAGCATGATAGATAGAGCTAGAGCCACGATGTAAAACTCCTCAAGTTGTGGATGGAGATAGGACGTAAGGATACTAGATCGAAGTGCGAGATTCGGCGTCTTTGGTTAGGCGTCTGGGACCGCGTAGAACTTGGCGATCTTAGCCAATTCCTCAGGATCTAGGCTCGCTCCCCCGATTAGGGCGCCATCAACATCGACCTGCTTCATGATTTCGACAACGTTAGATGATTTAACAGATCCGCCGTAGAGGATGCGCATATTTGCGGCGATCTCGGGTGAGCCGATGCTTTGAATCTCTTCACGGATCGCAGCGCAAACTTCTTGCGCATCTTCAGGAGTTGCAGTCTTTCCGGTACCGATCGCCCAAACTGGTTCGTAGGCGATAACAATTTTCTTAAGTTCTGGCTTGGTAAATCCTTCTAGCCCTGCGCGAACTTGGCGAATTACATGAGAAACATGTGCGCCAGATTCGCGGATTGAAAGTTCTTCACCGACGCAGAAGATCGGTGTTAACTCATTTGCTAACGCCGCCTTGATCTTTCGATTGATAAGCGCATCATCTTCATGATGTATTGCGCGGCGCTCGGAGTGGCCGATAACTGCAAAGGTGCAGCCAAGCTTTGCCAGCATTGAACCAGAAATATCTCCGGTGAATGCTCCACTGCTTTCTGGTGAAAGATCTTGTGCACCGTATAGCAAGCGAAGTCGGTCGCCATCAACCATTGTTTGAATTGAGCGGATATCAGTAAAGGGAGGGATGATCGCAACATCCACTGCGTCGTAATCCTTATCAGTAAGTGAGTAGACAAGCTTCTGTGCAACCGCGATCGCCTCAAGGTGATTGAGGTTCATCTTCCAGTTACCTGCCATAAGTGGCTTACGCATTATTTACTCCCTCTAACTTAGATTGTGATGAAAAATTACAGACCCATTACTTATAGACCTAGAGCAGTTAAACCAGGTAGCTCTTTGCCCTCTAGGTACTCAAGAGATGCACCGCCGCCGGTAGAAATATATCCGAAGGCAGAATCTGCAAAACCAAGGGCACGCACTGCAGCGGCAGAATCTCCTCCACCAACAACAGAGATCCCTGAAACCTCAGTCAAAGCCTGCGCTACAACTTTTGTTCCGCTAGCAAATGCTGGGAATTCAAATACCCCCATTGGTCCGTTCCAGAAAACAGTTTTGCAAGAACGTATCGCCGTTGCAAAAGCCGCCGCAGAGTCTGGACCAATATCGAGCCCCATCTGATCAGCAGGAATTGCATCTGCG
>JBIIRS010000143.1:0-2869 GCA_044341425.1 Candidatus Planktophila sp.
TCGGGTGAATCTTTAAGTGCTTCAAAACGCGCAGCGATAGCTGGTGGAATTGGTGTGCCGCTTAACTCGGCCATCCGATTTAACTGCGCAACATTTGTGACCGGCAAGATGCCAGCGATGATCGGAAGTTTTGAGCCACGTGCTGATAAGCGATCAACCAGCGCTTTCCATTTATCAACTTCGAAGAAGAACTGTGTTGTTGCAAAGGAAGCTCCTGCTTTTTCTTTACGGAGTAGCACTTCAATATCTTCATCGAAATTTAACCCTGATGCGGGATGGCCGTCGGGAAACGCGGCAACGCCAATTGTGAATCCGCCTACTTCAGCAGCGAGCGTTACTAACTCGTCGGCATGATTTAAACCGCCAGGAGTTGGTGTCCAAGGTGCACGCGGTCCCCCGGTTGGATCTCCACGTAGCGCGAGAATGTTATGGATCCCGGCTTGCTTATAACGCGCCAAAATTTCGATTAGCTCATCTCGCGTTGAGCCAACGCAAGTTAAATGCGCAACCGTTGGAATATGCGTGCGCTGCGTTATCTCAGAAGTAATCCTGATAGTTCGATCACGGGTGGTTCCACCGGCACCATAAGTTACCGAGATGAAATCTGGTGCAATCGGTTCGAGGGCGCGCATGGCGCTCCAGAGGCGTTCTTCACCTTCTGGGTCTTTTGGAGGAAAGAACTCAAAGGAGTAAGTAACGCCTTCGCCGATCTCCTTCATGCGCATCTCCACGCGGTCAGGGTACCGTTGCGCCGTGGTTAACGATGCACGTGGCACGCTCTTAGCGGTACGCGAGAAGGTTCAAAGCGAACTAACTTCTTATCTGACCTTGCAGCGCGAATATTTAAGTGGCATCGGCTCTGAGTTAATCCCAGTATGCGATGCCCTCGAATCTTTCTTACTTGAAGGCGGAAAGCGCCTGCGCCCGCTCTTTGCATATGCTGGCTTTGCGGCAACTGGCAAGGTGGCAACCGCTGCCGATATTCGCGCATTTACCAGCCTGGAACTCTTGCAAGCATGTGCGCTTATCCATGATGACTTAATGGATCGTTCAGATACTCGTCGCGGAAAACCTGCGATACATCGCCACTTTGAAAACTTGCATCAGCAAGAAGCGATGAACGGTTTGGCGGATCAATTTGGTGAAGCAGCTGCAGTTCTGCTCGGTGATTTAGCTTTAGTTTGGTCAGATCATTTACTTCATACCTCAGGTGTTGAAAATAGCGCTCTATTATCGGCGCTCAAGGTGCACGATGAGATGCGCATCGAACTTATGGCCGGACAGTATTTAGATGTTCGCGAAGCTGGTGAGCGCTCCCCTAGCGTTGATCGTTCACTTCGCATCGCCCGTTACAAATCTGGAAAGTACACAATTGAAAGACCACTGCATTTAGGTGCATCACTTGCGATTACAGATGCGGCAGAACGAAAAGATCTCACCAATCTCTTGAGCGCATATGGTCTGCCACTTGGTGAGGCATTCCAATTGCGCGATGACATGCTCGGAATCTTTGGCGATCCATCAGTTACTGGTAAACCAGCCGGCGATGACATTCGCGAAGGCAAGCGCACTGTTTTGATGGCGATGACGCTAGAGCGCGCAGACCAAGCAAGCGCCGCCAAGATCACCGCCGCCTTAGGCCGCGAAGATCTAACCGCCGATCAAATCGAGGAAATTCGTGCGCTCATCACCGCAACCGGCGCAGTTAAAGTTGTCGAAGATCTCATCGAGGGGCTACTTTCCAACGCGCTAACTGCCGCAAACTCTGATGAAATTGACCCTTCAGCCCGCGAGTTATTAATTGAACTCGCAACTAGCGCAACTCGTAGGAGCCATTAAATGCCAGCAAAGGTAAAGGGACCAACCGATCACGTAGTCGTTGTTGGCGCAGGACTTGCTGGGTTAAGCGCTGCACTTCGCTTGGCGGGCGCGGGCCGCAAAGTAACAGTCGTTGAACGCGAATCTGTTCCAGGTGGTCGCAACGGTTTGCTAGAAAAAGATGGTTACTCATTTGATACTGGTCCATCCGTTTTAACTATGCCTTCGCTAATTCAAGATGCCTTTAGCTGCGTCGGTGAAGATATGAAGGATTGGCTGGAGCTTTCACCGCTTAAGCCGTTGTACCGCGCTTTTTATCACGATGGTTCGCAGATCGATGTGCATGCCAACACTGCTGAGATGGAAGAAGAGATCCGTCGCACAGTTAGCGCCGAAGAAGCCCTTGGCTATCGCCGTTACGTAGATTTTGTAACCAAGTTATACAAGTACGAGATGAACGATTTCATCGATCGCAATATCGATTCTCCATTTAATTTGTTGACTCCCAACTTGGCGCGCTTGATCGCACTCGGCGGATTTAGAAAACTTTCTCCAAAGGTAAATCAATTCCTTAAAGATCCTCGCCTGCAAAAGGTTTACTCATTCCAGGCGATGTATGCAGGTGTCAGCCCACAACAGGCGCTAGCAATCTATGCAGTTATTGCTTATATGGATTCGGTAAATGGCGTCTTCTTCCCTAAGGGTGGAATGCATGCTGTACCTCGCGCACTTGCCGCTGCTGCGCAAAAGCATGGCGTAACTTTCAAATACAGCACCACGGTCACTCGCCTAGAAGTTGAGAACGGGCGCGCCAAAGCAGTTATTACCGATAAGGGCGAACGCATCGAATGCGATGTGGTTGTGATGAACCCAGATCTACCGGTTGTTTGGCGCGATCTACTTGGCAAAACTCCGCTAAACATTAAGCGTCTTAAGTACTCACCATCTTGCGCAACTTTGTTAGTTGGTTCTTCCAAGAAGTATGACCACGTCGCTCACCACAATATTCACTTCGGAAAATCTTGGGATGGCGTCTTTGATGAGCTAATCA
>JBIIRS010000031.1:0-10555 GCA_044341425.1 Candidatus Planktophila sp.
TGAGCCGGTACCCGCAGCCAAATCCAGGATCTTCATCCCCGGCTTTGGGGCGATGATCGCGGTGGTCGCGCGGCGCCAAGCTTTGGTCTGGCCCAGGCTGAGCAGATCATTTACGAGGTCATAGCGCTTGGCCACCCCATCGAACATCGCGGCGACTTCATCGGGATTTTTATCCATATTTGCGCGCGACATAGGCCAAGTCTCTCGCAATAGTAGGCTCACTCACAACTCCAAAGCCGTAAAGGGGAAGTAAATGTCGATCTCAACCGGATCACTTCGGGCAACGGTCTTTCCTCGCAGCACTGCGCTAACCCATGCCACCTTTATCGTCGGCGGAACGTTGTTTATCGCCGCTTTGGCACAGATTGCGGTTCCAGTTCCGGGATCCCCAGTTCCTGTCACAGGTCAAACACTTGCTGTTTATTTAATTGGAACCACATACGGTGCGCGTCTTGGCTTTGCAACTTTCGCAACGTATTTACTTGCCGGCGTTGCAGGAGCTCCAGTCTTTGCTGCAGCAACTGGCGCTGCCAGCCACGGCATTGCCCGTTTAACTGGTGCAACTGGTGGTTACCTAATCGGAATGCTCGTTGCCACCGTTGTTCTTGGTGCGCTCGCAGATCGCAGAGCAGATCAGAAGTTTAAAACTTCATTTCCAGCGCTAACTTTGGGAAGCGTGATTGTCTTTGCATTTGGATTGATCTGGTTAAAAACATCACTGGATCTTTCCTGGGCAGCAACCATCAGTGCCGGCCTAACACCATTTATCTTCGGTGAACTTTTGAAGATCGCAATTACCGCAACTTCTCTGCCACTGATCTGGCGCAAGATTTCACAAAAGTTAAATCGATAACCTAAATCTTTATGCCGCAACTTATCCCCGTCACTACTGCGCGCCTGGGCGAGCACTTACCGCTGCTGGAGCTACTTCCAGATAGTGCACCTGTTACTTGGGTTCGCGGCGGCGATGGCTTAGTTGGTTGGGGCTCTTACGCAACCATAAAGGTAAGTGGCCCAAATAGATTTAACGATGCTCGTAAATGGTGGCATCAGCAACTAGAAAAACTTGCGATCTCTGATTCAGTTCACGGCAGCGGTACTGGCCCAATACTTTTTACCTCTTTCTCTTTTGATCAGAACGAAGATTCAATTCTTGTTATTCCCGAAATCGTCGTCGGAATGCGCAATGGCAGCTCTTGGATCACATGGATTGGAGATCAATCCCAGCCAAAACTCGCAGAAAGTGCACAGATACTTGAAGATGCTGAATACAACTGGGGAGATGGATCGCTAAGCCCAGGTGAATGGCAGATTCGTGTGGCTAAGGCGATAAAAGAGATTGAAAGCACCAAACTTGAAAAAGTTGTTCTGGCACGTGATTTAAAAGTTAACTCACATCGCGCTATCGATCCACGAAAAATTCTTCGTAACCTAAGTGCCGAGTATCCATCTACATGGATCTTTGCAGTCGATGGACTAATCGGGGCAACGCCTGAACTATTGCTACGTCTTTCGCGCGGCATGGTTACATCACGCGTTTTGGCCGGAACCATCAGTAAAACCGGCGATGATGAGAGAGATCTGGCCCTTGCCGCATCCTTGGCGAGATCATCGAAAGATCTTGAAGAACATGAATACGCAGTTAGATCAGTGGCAGATGCGCTCGATCCATTCTGTACATCTACAAACGTTCCTGAATCCCCTTTTGTACTTCACTTAGCAAATGTTATGCACCTAGCCACAGATGTAACCGGTGCGCTGATTGAAAGCAAGAAGAGCGTTGATGCTTTTACAATTCTTGAGAAATTACATCCCTCTGCCGCTGTCTGCGGCACACCAACTGAGATTGCTGCAAAACTAATTAAAGAAATTGAAGGGATGCCACGTGGTCGCTATGCCGGACCAGTAGGTTGGCTCGATGCACGCGGTGACGGTGAACTAGGTATTGCCCTTCGCTGCGGACAAATTACTGAAAATGAACTGCGCATCTTTGCGGGCTGCGGAATTGTGGCCGGTTCTAGTCCAGAGAAAGAGTTAAGTGAAAGTAATGCAAAATTTGCCCCGATGCGAAGTGCGCTTTCTTAAGCTTTAAAGCGATTTCATCTTCTCTGCCAGATCTTTAATCAGATTGGCATTTGCTTCACGGTTAGGAACATCCAGGACTACAACGCTTAGCCCCTTAATTGGTGCAGTTATCTCTTTACTTAAATCTACAGCGTTATCGATAGTTTTTGCGCTGATGCCCATGGATTTGGCAATCGCTGCAGGATCTAAACCGTGTGGTGTTCCAAAGACTTCTTCAAATCCTTCAACTCCGCGTTGTGGCAAAGTTGAGAAAATTCCTCCACCGTCGTTATTTACAACGAAGATCTTCAGGTTTACCTGGTCGTGATGAATTAACCCAGTTAAGTCATGTAAGAAAGCTAAATCTCCAAGTACTGCAATTGCCGAACCGTGATGTGATGCAATTCCAGTTGCGGTGGAGATATTTCCATCAATGCCTGCAAGCCCACGATTGGCATAGGTGATAACTCCTGATCGAGCAGCTGCAAAAGCTTCAAGATCTCTAATGGGACGCGATGATGCGATAAACATCGCGGTATCCGCAGGAAGGTTGGCTGCGATTTCACGAGCGATAAGTGGTTCAGACCAGCCTGAAATATCTTTCACAACTTTTGCAGTGCGTTCAGAATATTTCTGCCATTTAGCGATCCATTCTGGGTCAGCTGGCGCAACATAAAGTTCGGGAAGATCGGTAAAGCGCTTATCTGCCGCGCGATCAGAATCCACTGTTGCAATGCGCGGATCAATAACAAATGTTGAACGTGCAGATTTAATGAGTGAATTCACTGATCTGGAAAGTGTCGTGCGGCCAATGACGATCACTGTATCTGGAGCCAAATCTTTAGCGATTGGTGTTGCCGTTAGAAATAAACTGGCATGGGCGTTGGCTTCTGCAAATGTAAGTGGATCCTCGCTGATTACCGGCCAACCGAGTGATTGTATAAATGCCCTGACTGCAGCGACTTCCAGTCCGCCGCGATCGTGACCAATTACCAAAAGTCCACGAGTAGATTTAGTCGCAAGAGTTCCGGGCTTCTTGCGATCAAATACTTTTGGTGGATTTACTGTTAAACCATTAAGCCAAGAATCGTTATTGTCGCCAAGCAGTGGTTCTTCAAATTGCACATTGATATGTACGGGGCCGGTTTGTAGCGCGTTAAGTGGAAGTTCTAGCGGATAGGCGCCACCAGAGACATCTGAAAAGTAACGAACTGCCTTGCCGAAGATGCGTGCTTGCTCAGTAGTTTGGTTAGCACCTGTGCGACGAAGTTCTGCGGGACGATCTGCGGTAATTACAAAGAGTGGAATATTTGAATGCGATGCTTCCAAAACTGCTGGGTGGTAATTCGCAACGGCTGTTCCGCTAGTGCAGATAACCGGCACTGGACGATTGCTGGCTTTTGCCAAACCAAGTGCGTAGAAAGCAGCGGTGCGTTCGTCGATGCGGATATGTAACTTAATCAAGCCGCGCTTTTCTGCCGCAACGAGTGCAAGAGATAAAGGTGCGTTGCGAGATCCTGGTGAAATAACCGCATCAGTTATTCCAGCCTCAAGAATTTGGCGAATGATTACGCGCGCAAGTTGAGTTGCTTGGTTCATGCGATTAGCTCCCAAGTCTTCATGAGGCGATCTTGCCACCATTTATATCTCTCTGGTGAAACTTCAAGACCTTCGAAGTTTGGCTCAATCCGCTTTACTTCAATTTCGCCGTTAACAATTGGAAGATCGCCAACATTTGCTGAAAGTAGCGAGCCTGTGGCAACTCCGCAATCAAAGTTCATCTCATTAAATGAGGCAGCCAGAGCTAATCCGTGGGAAATTCCCACAGCACTTTCTAGGGCGCTAGAAACGACGATCGGTAAATTGTGGTGCTGCGCTAACTTTTGTGCGCGTGCAATTCCACCGAGTGGTTGCACTTTGAGCGCCAAGATATCTACGGCGCCGCTTAGATCTACTTTAAATGGATCGGCAGATTTTCTAAGGACTTCATCTCCAGCGATCGGAATATTCACCTTTAACTTTGCCTTAAGTTCGCGCAACTCTTCTACGCTCTGGCAAGGTTGTTCGACATATTCAATTGCACCAATGTTTTCGTAGATTGCTAGCAAGCTAGTGACTGCAGTTGCAACGTTCCAACTTCCATTTACATCGATACGCAATTTAGCGTTAGGTCGAAGCGCACGAACTTTGGCTAGGCGAGCGATATCTTCACTTAAGTTATCGCCTACCTTTACTTTGAAAGTATTCACGCCAGGAAAAGTTTCGACGATTTGTTCGATTTCATTTGGATCATTTAGCGCAGGAATAGTTCCATTCACCTTTACTTTGCTCCGCTTGAGTTCTGGCCATTGCTTAGTTGCCGCTTCAATTGCAGATTGCAGCCAGGGGACACACTCACTTGGTTGGTACTCCAGAAATGGTGAAAACTCTCCCCAACCCGCTTCACCTTGAAAGAGCGCAACCTCGCGGAGATTTATCCCGCGGAAGTTGGTCTTGGTAGGTAGCGCGACTACGCGCATAGTGGAGAAGAGTTCTTGCGACATATTTAATTTGCCAAAGTTAAGGACGCTTCGGGAACTTTCCGAAATCTGGAGCGCGCTTTTCTTGGTAGGCATCGCGGCCTTCTTGGCCTTCTTCGCTTAAGTAAAAGAGCAGGGTGGCATCGCCAGCCAGTTGTTGAATTCCGGCAAGGCCATCATCAGCTGCATTCATAGAAGATTTCAGCAAGCGAAGTGCAAGTGGAGAATTGCGCAGCATCTCGCGACACCAAGAAACTGTTTCAGCTTCAAGTTCTTTAAGTGGGACAACAGTGTTAACAAGTCCCATGGCGAGCGCTTCTTGCGCATCGTATTGACGAGTCATAAACCAAATCTCGCGAGCCTTCTTCTGTCCAACGCTTGCAGCCAAAAGACCTGAACCGTAACCACCGTCGAATGAACCAACCTTTGGTCCGGTCTGACCAAACTTTGCGTTATCTGCCGCGATTGTTAAATCACAAACAACGTGCAGAACATGTCCGCCGCCAATTGCCCAACCAGCAACCATTGCAACAACTGGCTTAGGTGTGCGACGAATTTGAATTTGTAGATCTAAAACATTTAAGCGACCAATGCCTTTTTGTGCCAATGGATCTTCTCCGAGATATCCATCATCTCCGCGCACGCTGATATCTCCGCCTGAACAGAAAGCTTCATCACCGGTGCCGGTGAAGATAATTACGCCGACTTCAGAGTTATCGCGCGCAAGTGAGAATGCTTCTTGTAATTCAATAATTGTTTGGGGGCGAAATGCGTTACGCACCCCTGGTCGATTGATCGCGATCTTGGCTATGCCCTCGCCTACTTGATAGGTGATATCGGTAAATTTCTCTCCACCTGCGCCAGTTGCCCACGCAGGGATAGAACGGTTACCAAATTCACGCTTGATCGGCTTGCTCACGATTCCTCCATCTTCGACTTCGAGCGATAGCCTACGCGTGCAATGGAGCAGACGTCACAACGAGAGATTCGTGCGATAGATCCCACCTGGGACCTCGCCGAGTTAATGGCGCGCCTTGCAAAAGCCCTTATTGGAGATAGCCCGGCTCTGGCCCTTGGCCCAGTTTCCGTAGCCGGCGCCCCAGATCGCGTGGCGGTAGTAGTCAACACCAGCGGATCAACTGGGATCGCGAAAGAAGTTGGTTTATCGGCCAGCGCACTTTTAGAGAGCGCCAAGAACGCAAATAAATTTGTTGGTGCAAAGCCAGGGCAGGTCTGGTCATTGTTGTTGCCATTAACTCATATCGCTGGCATAAACGTTCTGGTTCGAAGTTTAGAGCTTGGAACAGTGCCAATTGATGCGCGAGAAATCACTGGCAAATACCCGTTCGCTGATTTCACTGCGGTTGTGCCGACTCAATTGTTTCGTGCGCTAAATGGCGATAGCGATCTGCTGGAACATTTGATTTCAGCGCAAGCGGTATTGGTGGGAGGCGCTGCACTTTCTTCAGATTTGCGCGAAGCCTCACATAACGCAGGAATCAAGGTCATCGAGACTTACGGAATGACTGAAACATCAGGTGGATGTATCTATAACGGAGTGCCGCTGGACGGAACCGAATTCGAAATTGATAATCTTGGAGTTATTTCAATAACAAGCAAATCTTTAGCTACAACTTATCTAAATGATCCAAAATCATGGGATGAGAAAATCCGTAACGGATACTTTGTCACAACTGATCTTGGATATATAGAAGATGGAAAACTTGTCGTAACCGGCAGAAGCGATGATCTAATTATTTCTGGTGGAGAAAATATCTCTCTGGCTGAAGTCGAAAGAATCGTTTCAACAACTTTCTCTGGAATTGATTGTGCAGCGTTTGCAATACCTGATTCACAATGGGGGCAATCACTTCAATTGGCAATAGCTGGTGATGTTAAGCCAGAGCAATCTGCGATTAACGAATATCTCTCTTCGCAAATCTCAAAAGCTGCAAAGGTAAAGAACTTCTTGTATTTAAACCAACTCCCCCGCACTGTGCTTGGAAAAATTGATCGCCACAAACTTGCCGAGTTAGCAGCGGAGGCAAACCATGGCTAATAAATGGGTCCTTGGTGCCCGCCCACGCACCCTTGCTGCAGCGATCGCACCAGTAGTTGTAGCAACTGCATATGCGGGAAATCTCTGGCAACCTCTGCCTGCTGCACTCGCGCTCTTAGTTAGTTTGTCGCTGCAAATCGGCGTTAATTTCGCAAATGATTATTCAGATGGAATTCGCGGTACCGATGATTCTCGTATCGGTCCGATCCGTTTAACGGCAAGCGGTCTAGCAAGTGCTAAATCTGTGAAGAACGCTGCGTTTATCTCTTTCTTCTTTGCTGCCATCGCTGGTTTGGCTCTAGCGCTGCAGACTTCTTGGTGGCTAATCGCTGTCGGTGCGTTAGCAATCGCAGCGGCATGGGGATACACAGGTGGTTCTAGCCCTTACGGATACAAGGGCTTAGGAGATATCTCTGTCTTTTTATTCTTTGGGATTGTTGCAACTGTCGGAAGTTATTACGTGCAGACCGAAGAGTTTAGTTTGCAGATATTTATCGTGGCAGTTCCGATGGGTTCTCTGGCATGTGCGATTCTGGCGATTAACAACTTGAGAGATCGCGCACAAGATGAATTAGTTGGAAAGCGCACGATGGCGGTGCGGCTGGGAGATAAAGGTGCGCGCGCCCTTTACATATCTCTTCTTATTTCGGCTCACCTCTTTGCACTCCTTACCTTCGAGCCATTTGCGTTACTTACTTTGTTAGCGCTGCCCCTCAGCACATCTCTGGCACGTTCGGTCTGGGCGGGGACAAGTGGCGCGGCGCTGATTCCACTTCTGGCAAAGACCGGCAAGTTGCAGATGCTCTTTGCCGCCCTCTTTGCACTCGGCCTAGTCCTCTAACTTTCGCTAGACTCTACCCATGCTCAAATTTCAAGCGCTCTTTGTTATCGCATCTCTTGCCTTAACTCTTTACTCGTTTATTGATTGCGCAAAACGAGATGAGTCGCTAATTCAGAAACTTCCTAAATGGGGTTGGCTGCTAATTATTTTGTTCTTCTCAGCTTTTGGATCAATTGCTTACCTGTTTATTGGTCGCACCCGCAGAGATAAAGGTCCTCGTCAGCCTAAGCGCAGAATCTTGCCTCCGGATGATGACCCAGATTTCTTACGTCGCCTTTAATTTTTAAGGTTTAAAGACCGCTGTAGGTGTGCTTTCCGGTTCCCCAAACATTTACATAAACATAGTTAAATAAAAATGTTGAGCCTGCAAATAGGCAGAGCCAAGCTGCACGACGCCCGCGCCAGCCAACCGTCACGCGCGCGTGAAGATATGCAGCGTAGGCAACCCAAGTAATAAAGGCCCAAGTCTCTTTTGGATCCCAACCCCAGTAGCGACCCCACGCGCTCTCTGCCCAAATTGCACCCGCGATTACCGAGAAGGTCCAAAGTGGAAAGACAAATGCAACAAGTCGATAAGAGAGTTGATCTAAAGTCTCTAATTCCGGAAGACGTTTCGCCCAAGGTTTACGTTCGCCGCGACGTTCCATCGCATCGAGATAGAGGAACGCTCCAGCAATTACATTTGATAGTAAGAAAACGCCGCCAGAAATAATTGCTGCGATTACGTGGATAACTAGCCAAGTAGATTTCAGCGCTGGTACCAAAGGTGCACTATCACGATAGAGCAAAGTCACTGCAGTTCCTAAAGTTAGCAACGCTGCAATTGAAACAAAGAGCCCAAGCCAACGTAGATCATGTTTGCGTAGGGCAATTAGATATGCGCCGGTAAATGCCAAGGCGCCAGTGATTGAGAATTCATACATATTTCCCCATGGAACGTGGCCATTGGAAATTCCGCGCGCGATTACGCCTACGAGCAATAGGAGAAAACCCAGAACCATCATTGCAGTTGCAATTCTCGCGGCGCGTTCAGTGCGCGTGTAATCTAAAGTTTTATTCAAGGCAGTTCCGGTTGCGCTAACTGCTAGCTCTGGTGCGCGAACCGCCCATGCAGTTTCAAAGGCGTGGGCCAATAATGAGAGCGCGAAAACTGCCATCGCAGAGTAAATAGAGTAATTTGAAATATATGCCCAAGTCGTTTGCATTACTTCTCATCTCTCATATGCGCAGTTAATAAAGCGATCTCTTCTTCAAGTCCTGGTGCACCATTCTTGGCTAGCCCTGCTACTTCCACAACTCCAGAAGGTGTGATCCTTATCCAAATCCGGCGGCGTCTTCCAAAGAGCGATGCAAGGAGACCGAGAATCGCAGCAATCGCACCGTAGAGCGCATACCCCTTCCCTGGATCGCTAACTATCTGCAGATTTATCCATGGAACAAAAGTTTCGAAGGTTATCGACCCAGCGCTGAAGTTAAAGGTCTCACCCACCTTTAGTGAATCAAGTGCAATTCGCGACATCTCTGAGGTATCGATGCGATAGACAGATTGTGGAATTCCTGAATCAAGTCCTAAATCGCCTTCCCAAATTGAAAATAGAAGTCTGGGATCTAGCGCCTCTGGAAAGAGTGAAATTCCGCCATCGACTGCAGAGCGAGAGTAAGTTGGTAAGAAGCTAGCGACAAATCCAAGTTGAGGGCGGGCATCTGGAACTTTAATTGATCCAATTGATTTTAGATTTCCGTCTTGGGGCAAGAAAGTAACTGGTCCTTGGAAAACAACAAAACCTGCAGTGTCCCGAACTGTAACAATTGGTGAATAACCATTGGCTTGCAGATAAACGCGAGTATTTCCAAAAGTCAGCGGGCTATTAACCTTCAAAATCTTCTCTTCAGAAACTTTTTCTCCAGGATTTGTTACCCGAACTGTTGCGGTGTAATCCCTCGGAGCTGCGGTAATTGGATCGTAGATCGCTTGGAAATCTTCAACTTCAATAATAAATGGTTCGATTACATCTTCATCGACTAGCTTTCCAAAAGAGAGAGTGTCATATGAAGTTGGCAGACTGATAAATCTTTCACCTTTGTTAACTATCGCTTCCCCGCGCATTCCAAAGAGCGATCCAACGCTAACGCCGATCAAAATCAAGATAAGCGAGAGATGAAATAAAAGGTTTCCGGTTTCGCGCAAGTAACCTTTCTCTGCCGAAATTGCGCCGGCTTCGTGGCGAATTCGAAAACGTTTGCGTTTTAACCAAGCAGCGCCCTTATCGAAGTTAGATACATCGCCTGCAAAGGAAGAGAAATGCTCCATTCGAGAGAGATTTCGTGGAGTTGCAGGAGGTAATGCGCGCATCGCTTTAAAGTGCTCAACAGATCTTGGAAGTACGCAACCAATTAGCGAGATGAAGAGCAGGATGTAAATTGCGCTAAACCAAGGTGATGAATAAACCTCAAAGCCCGAGAAGCGATCTATCCAGCGCGCTGATTGGGGGTTATCAATGAAGTACTGCCGCACCGCCATAGGGTTTTGGCTGCGCTGCGGGACAAGTGAGCCAGGAATTGCAGCAACACCTAACAACATCAGGAGAATTAGCGCAGTGCGCATACTTGTTAACTGGCGCCAAGCAAAGCGGGCTAAACCACCTGCACCAAGTTCGGGAACTTCTACTTCATTACTCATTAGATCACCGGTGCAAAATCTGAAATTACTGTGCGAAGCGATGCCATGAGATCTGACCAGAGACCAAGTAGCTGTGCAATTCCGATCAGAATCAATATGACTCCGCCGATCTTCGAAATCAAATCACCACGTCTAACTAAGAACTTACGTAACTTCTCTGATTTATCTAGAAATAGCCCAGTTGCGATAAATGGCGCACCTAAGCCAATGCAGTAGCCGAGAGATAAAATTGCACCACGTGCAGCGCTTGACTCTTGAAAGGCGAGAGTCTGTACCGTTGCTAGCGCAGGTCCGATACATGGAGTCCAGCCGATTCCAAAGAGAAATCCCAGAAGTGGCGCGCCAATTAGCCCACCAGTTGTCGAAATACGTGGATGAAAAGTTGGCGCCAT
>JBIIRS010000032.1:0-10540 GCA_044341425.1 Candidatus Planktophila sp.
CTTAATGGGATACCGCCGCGAAAACGGCACCATGGGTATCCGCAATCACGTCATTATTTTGCCCCTTGATGATCTTTCAAATGCTGCTGCAGAAGCTGTTGCGAAGGTAATTCCAGGAACTCTTGCACTCCCACACGCTTTTGGGCGTTTGCAATTCGGTGAAGATCTAGAGCTAACTTTTAATACGCTAATCGGTACAGGCGTTAACGCAAACGTTGCCGCTGTAGTTGTAATTGGTATCGAACCAAAGTGGACCCAGAGAGTTGCCGATGGCATCGCTAAGACTGGTAAGCCGGTTGCAGCGTTCTCTATTGAAGGTAAGGGCGATCTCCAAGTTATTCAGGAAGCTAGCCGTGTAGCTGCGATGTTCTTGCAAGATGCATCTGGCCTGGTACGTGAAGAAGCCGAAATGGGCGACATGATTATGTCGATCAAATGCGGCGAATCAGATACAACATCAGGTCTTGGCTCATGCCCAACAACATCACAAGCAGTCGATCGCTGGGTAGCAGCAGGCGGAACCGTATTCTTCGGTGAAACATCTGAGCTAACTGGTGGCGAGCACTTAATCGCTGACCGTTGCATCGATGATGCTTGCCGTAACTTGTTCCAAACTACTTATGACAATTACATCAAGGTAATTGAAGCAACTGGTGCAAACCTTCTAGGTTCACAGCCAACGCAAGGAAACATTGCTGGTGGGCTAACAACTATTGAAGAGAAGGCGCTTGGAAATATCGCTAAGACTGGTTCAGTTCCAGTTGTTGGCGTTCTAAAGCCAGCTGAAGCTCCAGACCCAAAGAAGAAGGGCCTTTACTTCATGGACTCTTCTTCAGCAGCTGCAGAGTGCGTAACTCTGATGGCAGCGGGCGGCGCTGTTATCCATTTGTTCCCAACTGGACAAGGCAACGTGATTGGTAACCCAATTATTCCGGTACTCAAGTTAACAGCGAACATTAAGACTGCTAACTCAATGACTGAACACATCGATCTAGATGTTTCAGGTCTATTGCGTTACGAATATGACTTAACTAAGGCTGGCGACATGATGATGGATGTAATCAATCAGACCGTTAATGGACGCCTCTGCAAGGCTGAAGTTATGGGCCACCGTGAATTCACCTTCACAAAGTTGTATATCTCCGCATAATGATTCTCATCTCTGAAGATGTATGGGGAACTCCCTTCCAGAAGCTGGAGGGGAGTTTTCCCATTGTCCGAAACGACGATCTTTGGAATAACGTCGATGAGCTTAAGAGCGCACTAAAAGATGCAACTGCTCTAGTTGTAAGAAATAGAACCAAGGTGACCGCAGATGTCATTGCTGCTGCACCTAAGTTAAAAGTAATTGCTCGCGCCGGAGTTGGCTTAGATAACATTGATATCAAGGCAGCCGATGCTGCAGGTGTTGTAGTTGTTGCTGGTCTTGGTGCGAATGCAGTAAGTGTTGGCGAGCTAACTCTCGGTTTGGCGCTTTCCTTGTTACGAAACATCCCAGGACACGATCAAGTCACGCGCGAAGGAAAATGGGTTCGCACACCAGGCCGCGAACTATCTGGTTTAACTTGGGGGCTACTTGGTTGCGGTGCCACTGGACTTGCAACAGCTAAGTTGCTGCAGGGATTTGGCTGCAAAATGATCGGATTCGATCCTTACGCAAAAAATCTCAGCGGGATCGAACTAAAGTCTTTTGAAGAAGTGTTAAAAGAGAGCGATGTAGTCAGCATCCATATGCCATCGACCCCTGAAACAAATAGCTCCATTAATTCGAGAACTTTGAAGTTGATGAAGCCAGATGCCGTATTGGTAAATGTGGGACGTGGTGAAGTTATCAACGAGGCTGATTTAATCGAAGCCTTAAAGTCCAAGGTAATTGCGGGAGCTGCCCTAGATGTGCGCGCTCAAGAACCGCCAGTTAAAGCCGAAATGGAAGAAATTACAAATCTGATTTTGACCCCACATGTTGCGGGTATTACTAAGGAAAGTCAGTTACGTATCAATGAAATCCTTGTTTCAAACATTATGAAAGTCTTAGATAACGAAGTTGCCACACATGCTGTTGGTGCAATCAAGGAGAGCGCAAAATAATGGCGCAACTAACTGTTGGTGCAGCAATCGAGAAAGCAAAGTCGCTATTGGTTGCAACCGGAGTTCCTGAATCAGAAGCAGAAACCACAGCGCGATGCATCGTAGCCAGCGACCGTTGGGGTATTGGCAGCCATGGTTTGATGAGACTTCCTTTTTATCTATCTCGTTTACAAGCAGGTGGAATTAAAGCCGATGCAAAGTTAAAGGTAGTAACAGATCTACCAAGCCTTGTAGTCTTTGACGGCGATGATGGCCTTGGCCATTGGCAGTTACAGAAGGCGGCAGAAGTTGCTGCTGAGCGCGCTGCAATAAATGGAATTGCCGCTGTCGGAGTTGGACGATCAAACCACTGTGGGGCTCTCGGAATTTATGTCTGGCCGATGATTAATCGTGGGCTAGTTGGAATCGCATTTAGCACTGGTCCAGCAGTAATGCCGCCTTGGGGTGGAAACTCTGCGCTACTTTCGACTTCACCAATTGCTGCGGGAATTCCAACGAATCCACCAACTGTTGTTGATCTTGCAACTAGCGCCGTTGCACGCGGAAAGATTCAAGCAAAAGCGCAAGCAGGCGCCGAACTTGAGCCTGGCTGGGCGTTTACAAAAGATGGCAGCCCGACAACTGATGCGAAAGAAGCACTCGCTGGAATGCTCGCGCCGCTCGGTGGAGTTAAAGGTTATGCAATTGCTGTACTTGTTGAATCGCTAACCGGAATGTTGATTGGTCCATCACTGGCAAAAGATATTCCAGATATGTTCGCTAGCGAGCAAGATGCTAATCCTCAGAAAATTTCACATTTCATAATTGCAATCGATGCCGCAAAGCTTTCGGTTGATGGAGAAAACACAAGAACTGCAGACTTTTCAGCGCTAGTGAATGCTGCCGGAGGCCGTTTGCCTGGCGCAAATCGTTCTAATCCAGAACGTCCCGATATTGCAGAAAACATCACGATCACCGATCAAGTTGCTGATCAGCTAGCGCAATGGTCAACGAAGCTAGGAATATAAATGGTTAAGAGCCTGCCTGGTTTAGGACTAATCGGTGCGATCGTTGCTGTTGCCTTTCTTATCAATGACTTCCAACCAGCGGTTAGTCCACTAGCGCTCTGCGTTGCCTTTGGATTTGCTGTTGCAAACTTTGGTAGGTGGCCAAGCTTTGCCGCTGCAGGAACTGGTTTAGCTAGCAAAAAATTAATGCGAATCGGTGTTGCGCTTTTGGGAGCGCAAGTAAGCGTTCTCTCGCTAAAGGCAATTGGCCTAAAGGGCGTACTAACTGTTCTTTTGGTTGTCACATTAACAATTTTTGGAATCTTGGCCTTATCTAAATTGTTTAAAATGAGTGGTGAGCTTGGACTTTTAATCGGCGTTGGCTTTGGAGTATGTGGCGCAACAGCGGTCGCTGCGATCCGCCCACAAACTCGTGCATCCGAAGAAGAAACGTCATATGCAATTGCTCTGATTTCGCTCTGTGGAACTCTGTCTATTTTTACCTTGCCATTTATTAGCCATCTCATTGGGCTTAGTGATCAAACTTTTGGTGCCTGGGCTGGAGCTGCGGTACACGATGTTGGTCAGGTAATAGCAACCGCATCTGTTTGGAGCGATGAAGCGGTGCAATCTGCAGTTGTCATAAAACTTGCGCGAGTATGCATGTTGGCGCCAATCGTTCTTATTCTTTCGCTGCGCCACCGCCGCTACCTAACTTCAGTTGCGATGCAGAACGAAAAAGATGGAATAGCGGTCAGTACCAAGACAACGAAAGTGCCACTGATTCCATTCTTCGTAATTGGTTTTATTGGAGTTGCAATCGTCCAAAACACCTTTGATATTCCCGAAGGTATCCATAGCGCAGTCGTTCTACTCAGCAAAGTCCTTCTTGGTGCTGGCTTAGTTGCCTTGGGCTCAAGTGTGCGCTGGAAATCAATCCGCGCAATTGGTCCACGCCCGATGGTGATGGGCTTAATTGCTTGGGTAATTGTTGCCGGCGTTGCCTTAGCGGCTGTTCAAATTACTGGTCTTTAAGAACAAACTGCTCCGTAGGTTGCAGATCCAACTAGCTTTACATATTTAGATAGAACACCTTTTGTATATCTAGGTGGGAGAGGCACAAAGTTCTTTGCACGTTCTTGCAACTCTTCAGGTGTAACCATCAGTTCCAAAGTTCCATTTGGGATATCGATCGATATTTGATCGCCATCTTTAATTAACCCAATCGGCCCACCATCTACAGCTTCCGGTGAAATATGGCCTACGCAAAGACCAGTTGTTCCACCAGAAAATCTGCCATCAGTTACGAGCAATACATCTCTTCCTAACCCCGCGCCCTTTATCGCACTTGTGATCATCAACATTTCGCGCATTCCTGGCCCGCCCTTTGGACCTTCGTAGCGAATAACAACTACATCGCCCTTTTTAATCGTGCCATCAGAGAGCGCCTGCATCGCTGATTCTTCGCGATCGAAAACTCGAGCAGCGCCTTGGAATTTCTCTTCATCTACTCCAGCATTTTTTACTACGGCACCATCAGGTGCGAGAGATCCTTTAAGAATAGTTATGCCACCATTTTTACCAAAAGGTTTAGCGGCTGGATAAATAATCTTTCCATCCGCAGCAGGAGGATTTACATCCTTTAGATTTTCAGCAACTGTCTTTCCAGTTACGGTCATGCAATCACCATGGAGCAAGCCCTCGTCAAGCAGAATCTTCATTACTGCAGGCACGCCACCAACTTTATCTAGATCAAACATCACATATTCACCAAATGGTTTTAGGTCAGCAAGCAAGGGAACTCGTGCACCAATCCGCTTGAAATCATCGAGAGATAAGTCAATGCCTAGCTCGTGAGCGATCGCTGGCATATGAAGCACTGCATTTGTAGATCCGCCTAGCGCCATTACAACTGTGATGGCATTTTCCAAAGATTTTTTAGTAATGATGTCGCTAGTCGTGATTCCCAATTTAAGTAAGTTGATTACAGATTCGCCCGCCAATTTGGCAAGCGGTTCGCGGCGATTATCAACGGCAGATGGAGATGAAGAGCCTGGAAGTGACATTCCCATCGCCTCTGAAGCGCTAGCCATCGTGTTTGCTGTGTACATACCGCCGCATGTTCCGGCACTTGGACAGGCAGCCTTTTCAATGCGATCGAGATCCTCATCAGACATGAGGCCGCGTGCATTGGCACCGACTGCTTCAAATGAAGTGACGATATTTACTTTAATTTCAGTTCCATCTTGAAGAGTGGTTTTTCCAGGAAGTAAAGAGCCGGCATACATCAAAATACTTGGCACATCTATACGCGCAGCTGCCATAAGCATCGCCGGAATACTCTTATCGCAACCCGCCAGAGTTACCATCGCATCTAAGCGTTCTGCTTGCATAACGGTTTCCACTGAATCTGCAATTACTTCGCGACTAACGAGGGAGAAGTGCATACCTTCGTGCCCCATAGAAATGACATCTGACACGGTGATTGTTCCAAACTCCATAGGGAATCCACCATTAGCGCTTACTCCTGCAGCAACATCCTCAGCAACGGTACGCAGCGACATATTGCAAGGGGTAATGGTGTTGTAAGAAGATGCGATACCAATCTGCGGTTTCTTAAAGTCATCACCCTGCATACCCAGCGCTCTTAACATCGCGCGGTTTGGGCTTCGGTCACGACCTTGCGTTACAAGCGAACTTCTCGGAGTTAGAGTCACTGTAGTACCCTAACCACAACCCAATACCTTGTGAAGAGTGTGCTGCAATGAGTTATACAACGTTGATATCCACTAGCGATTTGGCGCGCAACTTAGAAAATTCTGAGTTTGTAATTTTTGATGTTCGCTTTACATTAGATGACGAATCCTGGGGAAGAAAGGTTTATGACCAATCCCACATACCAGGTGCACATCACGCGGATTTAGCCACTGATATGTCCGGGGAAATTATTCCGGGTGTAACTGGTCGCCGACCTTTTCCAACGGTTGCAGCGTTCACTAAGACTCTTTCTAACTGGGGAATAACCCCAGATACCCAAGTAATTTGTTATGACGCAGAGTCAGGTTTGATGGCGGCATCTCGCCTCTGGTTAATGTTTCGCTGGATGGGACATGAAAAAGTTGCCGTTCTAGATGGCGGATTAACGGCATGGAACCGCGAATCCTTACCTTTAAACCAAGCGAAGAAAGTTTTAACGCCTACAAATTTCATTCCAAATCTACGTAACGATCTCTTGGTTGAAGTCGAAAAAGTTGATTTGGCCAGAAATGATTCGAGTTACTGCGTATTTGATTCCAGAGGAGCAGAGGGATATCACGGAGGCGGAAAATACTATGACCCTGTACGCGGGCATATCGCCGGTGCTGGTCTGGCAGATCGCGCTGAGATTACAGATGCGCAAGGGCTCTTTAAGAGCAAGGCTGATTTAAAGAAGCACTACGAATCACTTACCAACGGTGTTAGCGCCGATAACACAATTTTCTATTGCGGCTCTGGCGTAACTGCTGCACAAAATGTCTTAGCTATGGAGCACGCTGGTTTTACGGGAAGCAAAATGTATGTTGGTTCTTGGAGCGAGTGGATCACAGATCCAAGTAGAGAAATTGCGCTATGACCCAGAAGAAATATAGATATGCCTTAATTGGATGTGGCTTCTTTGCCCAGAACCACCTCCATGCATGGAGCCAGAATCCCGATGTCGAACTAGTTGCAACTTGCGATGTTGATTTTGAAAAAGCCAAGCTGGCAGCTACCAATTTCGGAGGCAAGGCTTATGCAAGTGCAGAAGAGTTATTTGCCAATGAAGATTTAGATTTCGTAGATATCGCAACAACTCCACCAACCCATAAATACATGGTCGAGCTAGCGGCAAAGCATGGCGTTGCAGCAATCTGCCAGAAACCACTTGCTTGGGATATGGCAGATGCAAAGTCAATGGTTAAGGCGATGTCAGACAAAGGCCTGCCCTTCATGGTTCATGAAAATTTTCGCTTTCAAACGCCAATGCGAAAAATCAAAGAGATTATCGATAGTGGCGCTATAGGTCGCCCATTCTTCGGACGTATTTCATTTAGAACCGCCCACGATGTTTACTCTGCTCAATCTTGGCTGGTTGAGAGCGAACGAATGATTATCGTTGACGTCGCGGTTCATCTCTTTGATCTTGCGCGTTACTTTATCGGTGAACCAAATACGATCTTTACTTCCGCGCATCGAGTAAATCCGATAATTAAAGGTGAAGACTCAGCCACGATTCTGATGCATATGCCAGATGCCAGCTGCATTGTTGATGCTAGTTACGAGACAAAATCAGACCACAGCACTTATCCCCAGACCTTTGTAATTATCGAAGGAACAAAGGGAGCAATCACTTTATCTGCCGATTACCATCTTCAAGTTGTATCAGGAAATTCTGTAACTAATGAAGTTGTTGTAATTCCGGATCATGGTTGGACGTCTGAGCCATGGAATGGAATTCAAGATAGCGTTGTAAATGTAAATAAGCACTGGATTGAATGTTTGAAAACAGGCAGAACTCCTGAAACAAGTGGCGAAGATACTCTCAAGTTATTAGATATCACCTTGGGTGCTTACGAATCAGCTGAATCAGGCCAAGTCTTTAACGTTGGCTCACTACTCAAGTAGTAGATGGATGAGAAAACTTATTGCAGGTCCGCTGACGCTGGAATATTCCGAGGGGAGTCTTTGGAATATAAGTAACGGTAGCGAAGAGGCAATTCGTAGGATCTACCTGGTTTTCCAGGATATTAACTGGACTTCTCGGCCATTTATTATCAAAGATGAAATTTGGGATGTTGCTGATCGTTCGTTCAGTGCGAAGATCAAAGCGCAGGGATCGCACGATGCTAAAGATTTATCTGTTGAGTTAGCGATAACTGGCTCTGAAACAGGTGAAATTACCTACGGGTTAAGCGCATCTACATCAGTTTCATTTATGAGAAACCGCTTGGGACTCTGCCTACTCCATCCCATTGCAGGCTTAGCTGGTCGCGAATGTGAATTAACCAAAGCAGATGGCGCTGTAGAAGTATCCAGATTTCCAGATGCGATATCTCCAGATCAACCATTTTTAAATCTTTCTGGAATTAGCCATCGGCTTCAAAGCGGGCAAGTTGTGTCAGTTAACTTTGCAGGTGAGATATTTGAGACTGAAGATCACCGCAACTGGAGTGATGCCTCATATAAAACTTACTGCACACCAATTTCTCTACCCTTTCCTGCGCAAGTTACTCCGGGGGAGGCGCTTAGCCAAAAGATAACCATCTCTATTTCTGGAGAGCAAACGACTTCGTTTTCAAACAGTGAAGGCGCCGTTATTACAGTTGGCGCCAAAGAGTTTGAACTTCCCGAAATTGGTTTGGGGCTAAGCGAAGATCCCGCACATTTAATCGTCAGCGAGTACGTGGGGTTTGAGGACTTGGCGATTAAGCATCTTCGCCTGGCACTTAACGGTGATTCTCAGATTGGCTCTGCGGTGGAGAAGGCGTTACTGGTAACTAAGCAGCTAAAGATTGATCTTGATCTTGCGATAAAGGCGGAGAGCCCACAACAACTTAAAGCAATACTGGAGCCAATAATTGAATTTAAAGATCAGATTCGCTCCTTCTACATTTTCTCTGCTAGCGAGAAAACAACTCCAATTGGATTTATTCAGCTTGCAGAAGAATCACTTGGAGGTAAGTCGAAAATTATTGGCGGTACAGATCTGTACTTCACCGAACTCAACCGCAATCAGGGCTCAGTCGACTTCGTTGATCAAGTTAACTTCTCTATCAACCCCCAAGTGCACTCATTTGATGATCGAACTCTTATTCAAAACACTGCCTCCCAGAAAGCGATTGCCACAAATGCTCATCGGATTGCCAAGGGCAAACAGGTAAGCATTGGACCAATAACGCTACGCCCTAGGTACAACCCAAATGCAACTCAACCAAGTAAAGATCTCAGCAACACTGCCCTGCCATCTTCGGTCGATGCACGCCAGCGCACTTGGTTGGCGGAAGGCTGGACGGCGATGTCTCTCCGCTCGATTGCAGAGTCTGAATCAATTTCAACTCTGACTTACTTTGAAACTCTGGGATGGCGTGGCATACGCGAGCTATCTACCGGAAGTGAAGATGCACTCAACTTTGTCAGTAAAGCCGGCGAAGAATTCCCAGTATGGCGCTTGTTCAAGCATCTCAAAGGGTTTACTCATGCTAGACCAACCGCTTCATCTCTTCCAGAGTTAGTTGATTGCCTAATCGTTACATCAGCTGAAAAAACGGAGGCTATTTTGGTGAATTTCAGTACTATTAAGCAGGAAGTGAGATTCTCTGGAATTGATTTAAAGCCACAAACTTTAAATCCCGAGAGCGTTACTTATTTAGAAATTACAGGGGTAGCAAATGTTTGATCCATTATTCGATCTTAAGCTGAAGCGCGTTCTCATAACCGGTGGTGCTGGAACGTTAGGTGCATTGATTGCTAAAGCCTTTGCTGAACGCGGCGCTGATGTAACTATCCAGGATCTAAATCAAGAACGTCTCGATGAAGTCCGCAAATCCATTTCTGGCGAATCAGGTAAAGCCTTCTCAATTAGCGCTGATTTATCTAGCCCAGATCAATGTGCCAGTGTGGTCAATGAGGCAAATGCGCTTATGGGTGGCCTAGATATTGTCATCAATACTGCGGGAATAAATCGCCGCAAACCTATAACTGAAGTGACCGAAGAAGATTTCAACGCCATAGTTTCAGTAAATATGAAGGCGATCTACTTTATTTCGCAGGCGGCGCATCCGATCATGAAGGCAGCCGGCGGCGGAGTGATTGTAAATATGAGCTCTCTAAGCGCTCGTTATAGCTTCAATACAATCTCAGTTTATGCAGCGACCAAAGCAGCTGTTACTTCAATAACCCGCAGCACCGCCCGCGAATGGGCGAAAGATAAAATTCGAGTTAACTGCATCGAACCTTCGGTTATCAAGACTGATTTCACCAAGCCGCTATGGGGCGAACCCCACCGCACAAAATGGTTTGATGAAACTACACCCATTGGCCGCCTCTCAAACCCTGACGAAATCATCGGATCAGTAATCTTTCTGGCAACAGATGCATCTTCATATATAACCGGTCAATCTATTGTTATAGATGGTGGAATCTTGAGTGGTGGCGACTGGGATTCATACGCTTAGCAATCTCTTTTTGGGAAGCGAAGTGATAAGTTCAAGACCTTGAATAAGGAGTAATTAAATGTCTAGCGGGTTCGAAGCGATTGTCTGGAAAGAAAACAAGATTGTTCTGCTAGATCAAACACAGATTCCAATCTCTGAAACATATATTTCATACGACGAACTAGCTCCGTATATCGATGCCATTCAAAGACTTGTAGTTAGAGGCGCTCCGGCGCTCGGTGTTGCTGGCGCATACGGCGTCGTACTTGTTATTGATGAAGCATCGCGTAAAGG
>JBIIRS010000144.1:0-2852 GCA_044341425.1 Candidatus Planktophila sp.
GGTGAATGCAAGAAGTGATGGAGCGTGCTTCAAGAGTCCGCCGATATACCAACGTGCCATGTCGGAGAGATCGCCATATGTTCCTGCTTCGTAGAAGAGTGGCTTGCCATTTTTCCAGAGTGATTGGTGAACGTGCATACCTGACCCGTTATCTCCGAAGAGTGGCTTTGGCATAAAGGTTGCAGTCTTGCCACCTTCCCAGGCTACGTTACGAATGATGTATTTGAACTTCATCAATTCATCGCCGGCGCTAAGGATGTCTGTAAAGCGGTAGTTAATTTCCATCTGTCCTGCGGTACCAACTTCGTGGTGTGAACGCTCAACTAGCAAACCTGCGCGGCCGAGTTCCATAACCATCTCATCGCGAAGATCGGCGAATTGATCTGTTGGTGAAACTGGGAAATATCCGCCCTTGATACGAGTGCGGTATCCACGGTTTGGTGTTCCATCTGGATCTGCGACAACGCCCGTGTTCCATGCGCCTTCATATGAATCGATGTGGTGGTATGACTCGTTCATGCTGGTGCTAAATCGCACTGCATCGAATACATAGAACTCAGCCTCAGGTGCGAAGAAAGCCTGATCTGCGATTCCGGTTGACTTCAAATAATCAACGGCCTTAGCAACAACTCCGCGAGGATCGCGTGAATAAGGAGTGTCATCAGATGGATTATGTACAGAGAAGAGAATTACCAGAGTTTTTTCTAGGCGGAATGGATCGATGAATGCTGAAGAAGGAATTGGCAGCAACTTCATATCTGATTCGTGAATAGATTGGAAACCACGGATCGATGATCCATCGAACATTAGGCCATCAGTGAAGACCGCTTCATCAAATGATTCAACTGGAACGTTGAAGTGATGCTGAATTCCAGGTAGATCAGTGAAGCGAACATCTACAAGCTTTACATCTTCTTTCTTAATGTAAGCAAAGACTTCTGCTGAATTTTTAAACATTAATCGAACTCCTCATTTAATCGAATTTTTCGAGTCTAAGGCCGAATTGATATCCGCCAGGTGTACTCGGGGCCTCACCTTTGAGGGCGACCGATCTGGGTAAACCCTAAGTCTCAATAGACCATTTGACATAACTGGCGTGTTACAGCCATGTAAAACCTTCAGCCGCTGACGCTTGCTTCACGTGTAAAACCTTCCTGAAAGCTCGCCGCACACTCGGTAGGCTCTGGCCATGAAACACCAGATCAGCCTCGGCCGACGCTTGCTGGGCCTGACCATCGATTGGTTGATGTGTTACGCAATCGCCCTAGGACTTATCGGCGATATAACTTGGACGCTGGCAGTCTTCTTCATCGAGACCTTCTTGCTCACCGCGCTCGGTGGAGCAACTGCTGGGCATCGCTTGATCCGCGTAAAAGTAGTTAATTTTCAAACGGGCGCCAACCCAACTTTGCGCCAATCATTTATCCGCACCGTGCTGCTCTGCCTAGTAGTTACCGCGATTACCTATGATGAAAATGGTCGAGGCGTTCATGAGCGGTTAAGCGGGACAAAGCTATTTGATCTAAGAAAAACTACCTTTTAGGTATACGAACGCCCTTTGGCATTGGACCCTTGGGAATTGGAATCGACATTCCGCCAACTGCCTTAAAGCGCGCACGGACTTCACGCATCTGGTGAGCAGATAATTTCTTAGGCAACTTGGTCAGGTGCTTCTGCAATTTACGCAGTGGAACTTGTCCTTGACCATCGCCGACATAAACTTCAGTAACAGGAACTCCAGGTGCAAAACGTTCTGATCTCTTTCGCTCTTCTTGCAACATCGCTCGCACTGCTTGGGTGCCTTCACCCGTTACAACAATTCCGGCACGACCGATGCTGCGATGGACCATATCTTGATTCTTAGTAACGGCAACCGCTGGTGTTGTAACCCAACCTTTACGAATCGCCATCAAGACGCTTGCTCCTGCGCCGATCTGACCTTCAATTGAAACGTAGGCTGCAGAAGATGCGATGCGAGTGAAGAAGAACATTGCCGCAAGAGCTGCGAGGGGAAGTGAGACAAAACCAAGATAGATCGGATGTCCGATAACTAGGCCAGTTGAGATACCGATTGACCAAGTAATTGCGAAAACACCGAAAATTCCTGCTCCGATCCAAGGCTTCACGCTCTTGGTAACGGAATAGGCATCACGGAAAGTTTTGAAACGGACCTTTTTAACTTTTGGCTCTTTCGCCTTCTTCTTAAACATGGTCGTTAGTTTAGGGGAGCAGGTGCCGTACCACCAAGACGAAGCGGCGCCCAGCGTTGCCCAATGTGGCTATCTGGGTAATTTCCTTGCACCTCGTGAAGTAAAGCGATCATCTTTTCGCGAAGAATCTTTTCACCCGCTTCGACATCGCTACCTTTTTCAAAGTGAAGTGGCTCACCGAAGGTTACATATATCGGAACGTTTTTACGGCGCAGATCGCGCTTTACGCCCTTAGTCCAAATTCGTTGCGAGCCCCAGATAACGGCAGGAATGACCGGAACATTTGAACCCATTGCTAAGCGGACGGCGCCGGACTTCAATTCCTTAATCTCAAAACTTTTGGAGATAGTTCCTTCAGGAAATATGCCGATGATCTCACCGCTTCGTAACGCTCTTAGCGCAGCAACGAAAGATGCCGAACCGTTATTGCGATCAACATTTATATGATGCATACCGCGCATTAAAGGGCCAGCTAACTTGTTATCGAAGATTTCCTTCTTGGCCATAAATCGAACTAATCGATTAGCGGGTAGCGCAGCTGTTCCAATAAGTGCAAAATCCAAGTAGCCGATGTGGTTCATCGCAAGAATCGCGCCACCTTTGCGCGGGATATGCGCCTCGCCCTCAAAACTAAATTGCAGT
>JBIIRS010000145.1:0-2821 GCA_044341425.1 Candidatus Planktophila sp.
TTATAACCAACTATCCTTCGTTAGTGAAGATTTCTACGGCGCAAGAGATGTTCGGCCTGGGCCAGCAACTTGGTTCTCAACTGCGCGCCGGTGATTTGATTCTTCTAAATGGCCCACTCGGCGCAGGCAAAACTGTTCTTGTTCAAGGAATCGGCGCAGCTCTAGGCTTTACCGAAGTAACTTCGCCAACCTTTGTCATCTCACGCATTCATAAGGGCGCACTCTCGCTTATTCACGTTGATGCCTATCGCTTACTTGAAGGTGGCAACGCCGCACTTTATTTGGATGATCTCGATCTTGATACTCCTCGAGAAAGTGCCGTGACAGTTATCGAATGGGGCGGAGTCGAGTCTGCACGTTTATCTGATGAGCGCTTAGAGATCGACATCGATCGTAGCGAAGATGAGCGAGAAGTAAGTATTCGCGCCATTGGCCCACGATGGGCAGGTTTTAAATTATGACAATTTCACTGGCAATCGATACTGCAACCTCCCGAACTATCGTTGCCATGGTAGATAACGGCAAAGTTTTATTTGAAAGCTTTCATGAAGGCGCGATGGACCATGGCAAAGCAATTACTGAACTAGTTGTAAAAGCTTTAGCGGTTTGTCCGAAGCCAGATCAAGTAGTTGTCGGTATGGGGCCAGGACCATTTACTGGATTAAGAGTCGGAATCACCTTTGCGCGCAGCTTTGCAATGGCCCGCCATATCCCGGTAATCGGAATCTGCTCGCTAGATGCGATCGTGATCGATAAAGCTGAGTACACGGTTGCCATCGATGCGCGCAGGAAAGAGATTTACTGGGCTAGTTATAAATCTGGTCAACGCATTTCAGGTCCAGCGGTAAACAAGCCAGCCGAGGTGGAAAGTTTTATTCTCGATCAGTATCCACATATGAAGAAGTTGGTCGAACTAAGCAAAACACAAAACATTTCAGAACCTATGTACCTGCGTCGCCCTGATGCCGTACCTACGGCGGAGCGCAGATGATCGCGTATCGCCCCGCAATCCAGCTCGATCTTCCCGTATTGGTTTCTATGGAGCGCGTGCTCTTCGCTGATTCACCATGGTCGATGGGGCAATTTAAAGAAGAGTTCAAAGGCGTTCCTAATTCTCGTTACTTCATGGTTGCCACAAATGACCAAGATCAGATAGTTGGTTATGCCGCAGTGTTAGTCGTTGCACCAGGGGTAGAAGCAGATGTTCTTACAGTTGCAGTACTGCCTGAATATGCGCGCCAAGGTATTGCTACTCACTTCATGGGCGAGCTCGAGACGTGGTCGCAAGCCAAGCAGGCCTTGGCGATGATGCTAGAAGTTGGAACCGAGAACACAAACGCCATCGCCTTGTATGAAAAGTTGGGTTATCAAACGATTGCCACACGTAAGAATTACTACGGTCAAGGCCTGGATGCCTTTGTAATGCGTAAGGAGTTTGGCGTATGAGCGAGCCAATAGTCCTGGGCATTGAAACATCTTGCGATGAAACGGCAATCGGCATTGTTCGCGGGCGAACCCTGCTTGCAAATGTAATTGCATCTAGCGTTGATGAGCATGCGCGTTTTGGGGGAGTCGTACCTGAAATCGCGAGCCGCGCACATTTAGAGGCGATGCTGCCTAGCATTGAAAAGGCAGTTAAAGATTCCAATATTTCACTAAAGGATATCGATGCAGTTGCAGTGACTGCTGGACCTGGTTTAGTCGGTGCACTTCTTGTCGGTGTTGCATCAGCGAGCGGCCTCGCACTTGGACTCGGTAAACCTTTATACGGTGTAAACCATTTAGCAGCGCATGTCAGCGTTGACTTCTTAACTCACGATCAACCAAGTGATCCGACTATCGCTTTGCTAGTCAGCGGTGGCCACTCATCAATATTACAAGTTGATGACATCACATCTAAAATTACAAAACTTGGCGCAACGATGGATGATGCCGCCGGTGAGGCCTTCGATAAAATTGCCCGGGTTATGCAACTTGGTTTTCCAGGAGGACCTGCAATTGATCGCACCGCCAAAGACGGATCACCAACTGCAATAGATTTCCCGCGAGGCCTAACAACCAGCAACGACTGGGCAACTCGTCCTTATGATTTCTCTTTCTCTGGTTTGAAAACTGCAGTCGCTCGTTATCTAGAAAGCACACCGAATTATGCGAAAGCAGATGTCGCTGCCTCTTTCCAAGAATCAATCGTCGATGTACTTCTGCAGAAATCACTCGCTGCATGCAAAGCCACCGGAATCGATTCACTTGTAATCGCAGGGGGAGTCGCCGCTAATTCACGACTTCGCGCAGTAGCTGAAGAGCGCTGCGCCAAGGCTGGGGTTCGCCTACGGATCCCAAGCCCGGCGCTTTGCACCGATAACGGGGCGATGGTGGCAGCGCTCGGTTCGTTGATGGTCTCAGCCGGCCGCCAACCTGGCCCACAGGCCTTTGACGCTGAATCAGCCCTCCAAGTTGAGCGGGTTGGCCTCTAGAACTACAGTTAGCACTCTAAGCCCCACACTGCTAATTGAAGGAGAAAAAACCATGGCAGTAGCCATTAAGCCACTCGAAGATCGCATCGTTGTAAAGGCCTCAGAGGCTGAGACAACTACAGCATCAGGTCTTGTTATCCCTGACACTGCAAAAGAGAAGCCACAGGAAGGCAAAGTTGTTGCCGTAGGTCCTGGTCGTTTCGATGACGGCGTTCGCGTTCCAATGGATGTCAAGGTCGGCGACGTTGTTCTCTACAGCAAGTACGGCGGAACTGAAGTTAAGTACAACAACGAGGAGTACCTCGTACTTTCAGCCCGTGACATTCTCGCTGTAATCGAGAAGTAAG
>JBIIRS010000033.1:0-10380 GCA_044341425.1 Candidatus Planktophila sp.
CGGCATCAACAAAGGCCGAAAAAAAGCGCGCTAAAGATCAGGCACGTGCGGCACGCCTCTTGCAGCGCCAGGCATATCTGCGCGGCGATGAGAACGCACTTCCGATGCGTGATCGCGGACCTGAAAAGAAATTTGTTAGAAATTACATCGATGCCCGCCGTTCGATCGGCGAGTACTTTCTACCAATCATCGGATTTGTTTTAATACTTTCTTTAATCCCGCTAAGTGTTTTTGCAGTTGCTGGAATCATCATTATGTATAGCGTGCTCTTGATCTCGATACTTGATGGATTCTTCTTATCCCGCAAGATTAAGGCTGAAGTCACCAAGCGCTTCCCAGATAAGAGCACCAAGGGTCTGGGGCTCTATGGCTGGCTACGTTCTACACAAATGCGACGTATGCGCGCACCTAAGCCGCAAGTAAAAGCTGGAGATAAGCTCTAAACCAAGCGGCTTTCAAGAAGCACTCACGCCCTAGGGTTTGGGCTCTTCGTCTCCTTGGGATCAGTTGTTGGGATATTTCCAAGCGCCTTATCAATCGCATGCATAACATCGACCGATAACTTAACGCCCGATGCCTTCACATTCTCTTTAACCTGCGCCGGCTTTGTCGCTCCCATAATCGCACTAGAAACATTTGAATTCTGAAGTACCCAGGCGATCGATAGTTGACCCATAGTTAAATCTAGTTCCCGTGCGATAGGCGCTAAATTTTGTACCGCCTCAAGAACATCATCACGCATCCAACGCGAGATCATATCTGCGCCAGATTTCTTATCTGTTGCACGCGAACCTACTGGTGGCTTCTTTCCTGGAAGATACTTTCCAGTGAGAACTCCTTGCGCCATTGGTGACCAAACGATTTGTCCAATTCCTTCGCGCTTACTAAGTGGCACAACTTCAGTTTCAATGACGCGCCAAAGTGTAGAATACTGCGGTTGGCTAGATACAAATCGGTTGTACCCCTTCGCATCTTGAATACGCAACGCATCAGAGATCTGCTTAGCGTTCCATTCGGAGAAACCTATGTAATGAACTTTTCCGGCGCGAATCAGATCGTCAAAAGCGCTAAGTGATTCTTCGAGTGGTGTTTCATAATCAAAGCGATGCATCTGGTAAAGATCGATGTGATCGGTGTTAAGGCGCTTTAGCGAAGCGTTGCAGGATTCAATAATATGTTTACGAGATAAACCGCGATCGTTTTTGCCAGAACCAGTTGGCCAATACACCTTGGTAAATAGCTCGTAGGACTCGCGCTTAATTCCCTTTAGGGCTCGACCTAAAACGGATTCGGCTTTAGTTGCTGCATATACATCTGCAGTATCGAATGTCGTGATGCCAAGGTCGTAAGCGGTGCGCACGCACTTAACTGCCGCATCAGCTTCAACCTGAGATCCGTGGGTAATCCAATTTCCATAGGAAATCTCTGAGACATACATTCCTGAACTGCCGAGGCGACGATATTCCATGGGCGAAACCATACCCCCACTTTTTGCAGCGTGGTGAATTGCTATCGCAGGGTTCCTGTGGTTTTCTTCGCAGGTAGCCACAACTAGCTACATACAACTAAATAGCAATACTTTCTCTTGAGGGGAAGTCGGTGAAAATCCGACGCTGACCCGCAACCGTAAGAGTTCTATGGCAGTAAAAGCGCCTCTAGAACTTAAGTCGGATTACCTCACCAGAAAGCGTAATTGACCAACACCCGCCGAGGTTTGCGGGGCGTAGTCTCAAGAAAAAGTAGATTCAATACTTTTATTGCGCTACCCCTGTGAGACTCTTAATTTCTAGAGAGGCTCCATAGTAAAAATGCTTAAGTTAAAAATGTCTAACGGAAAATCATCCCGCAACTTCACCCCAACGTTATTTGTTCTGGCCCTTGTTGCTGCTCAAATAATTCCAGTTGCTTCAGCCAACGCTGCCGAAAAAGGCTGGCGCTATTGGGGTTATTACCAAGCAGCTCCAGGAGCAACGAAATGGACCGCCGCCATGACCGGACCAACAGTAGATATTGAAGATGGCGCCGTTGAAGGCTGGTCATTTGTTTTCAGCAGCGATGACATCCCATCCACTCCCCCTTCAGTAAAACCAAACTTTGCATCTATCTGCGGAAAAACAAAGGCTGATAAGGATACGAAGCGAATCGCCTTGGTAATTGATTTCGGTTCCAAGGCCTACGCACCAAAAGGAGAGAAGGTGAAGAAACCAATCTCTACTTGCGTGCGCACTGCTAAAACTTCGCAAGGTATCGATGTTCTTGGAATGGCGATTAAGGTGCGCGCTGCAAAGAGCGGACTCATCTGCGGTCTCAATGGTTATCCTGCAAAAGAGTGCGGCGCGGAAATCGCAACACCTGCTTCGCTGAAGAAGTAATAGAAGATCCCATACCTATGAAATCGCTGCACCCGCTTACTTGGTGGCTTTGGAGTATCGCCTTAATAGCCACGGTTATACGTGCCAATAGCGCTCTCTACGCCGCTTTGGTTATTGCGGGTGCGGCGATTTTAGTTAAACGTTTTGCGGGAGATTTTTCTTGGTCGAAGAGTTTCTGGTTTTCGCTTCGCTTGGGAGCCTTTATTTTGATTGTCAGAGCAATCACCGGTGTTTTAATTGGCGTTCCAATTCCTGGAACGAAAATCGTTGAGCTTCCAATTCTTCCGTTACCAGATTGGATGGCCGGAATCCGCATCGGCGGCGTGATTACCCAGGAGCGACTTACCTCTTCTCTACATGAGGGGTTGATAATTGTCTCTGTTATCGCGCTCTTCGGTGCAGCGGTATCACTTACAAGTCCTCATAAAATGTTACGGGTGCTTCCCGTGATCGTTTATGAGTTTGGGGTCGCGATCGTAATTGCCACATCATCGCTTCCTCAACTAGTTGCCAGTTACGCGCGAATCAAACGCGCGCGAATCCTAAGAGGCGATGAGAAACCAAAATTCAAATCAATAGCCTTGCCTTTACTGGAGGAAGCGCTTGCGAAATCTCTCGATCTTGCGGCGGCGATGGATTCGCGCGGATATGGCGTAAGTCGAGTTCGCTCCAGGTATCGCCCAATCAAGTGGCGATCTGCTGATACTGCGATTTTTTCTAGTGGCCTCGTTCTTCTTGGTCTTGTTTGGTCGGTGACTTCATGATCAAGTTTTCCAATGTCTCACTCGTATATCCCACATCCACACAAACAATTTTAGAAGGACTTTCATTTTCGATTGAAGAAGGAGAGATGGTTCTGGTTATTGGCTCAACTGGAACCGGAAAATCTTCACTCTTACGTTTAATAAACGGCTTAGTTCCGCATCACACCGGCGGAATATTGGCTGGGGATGTGACAGTTGATGGAATTTCTACTCAACTTGTAAGACCCGGTGAATTGGCGCATCTAATTGGAATTGTGGGACAGAACCCAAGTAGCGGCTTTGTAACCGATACCGTTGAAGAAGAACTTGTCTTTAGTATGGAATCGCTAAATGTGGCTCCCGATGTAATGCGTAAACGCGTTGAAGAGATTCTTGATCTATTGGCCCTGGCACCACTACGTAACCGAGCGATTTCAACGCTCAGCGGAGGCGAACAGCAGCGTTTAGCAATCGGTAGCGCACTCGTGATGCATCCTAAGATTTTGGTTTTGGATGAACCAACTAGCGCACTTGATCCGATCGCAGCCGAAGAAGTTCTCTCAATCATCCATCGCTTAGTTCACGACCTCAGCCTGACAGTCGTGATTGCAGAACATCGCTTAGAGCGAGTAATTGGCTTTGCTGATCGAATAATTCATATCGCCGGAGATGGCCAGGCTCAGATCGATCTTCCAGAAAATATCTTGAAGAACTCAGTCATCGCTCCCCCCATAGTCCATTTATCTCGCGCACTGAAGTTGGATCAACTCGGGCTTAGCGTTCGCGAAGTCCGAAGAATGACCGAAGATGTCAGACGCGATGGGAAAGAGAATCCGCAGGTAATAAAAGAAATGACTCCCACAGCTATCGCGGTTAAGGGAGCTTCGATCTCTTACGGCTCACACCTTGCGCTAAAGAACGTTGATGCACTTGTAATGGAGGGCGAAATTGTTGCCTTGATGGGTCGAAATGGGGCCGGCAAGAGCTCTCTTCTGCAATCAATTGTCGGAGTTAAAGAGTTGGATCGAGGTGAGATATCTGTTTTCGCGCATCCCCCAATGAATCTGAAGGGTGCACTTCGCCGCGCAACAGTGGGTTATATCCCGCAAGAACCTAGCGATCTCTTATACGCGCAAAGCGTTACGCAAGAGTGCTCACAAGCCGATAAAGATAATGGAATCGCTAGCGGTACAACCTTTGCTTTACTTCAAGAACTAGTGCCTTCAGTTTCGCCTGCGACCCATCCACGCGATTTATCGGAAGGACAACGTTTGGCACTAGCGCTAGCCGTGGTTCTCTCTGCACAACCACGTGCGCTAATCCTGGATGAGCCAACGCGTGGATTGGATTATCAATCTAAGTCGTTACTGATTGAGATTCTCAAAGGCTTCGCGGCACAACCTGGAAAGTCGGTCGTTATTGCCACCCACGATGTGGAACTAGTGGCCGAGCTAGCCGATCGAGTTATCTTCTTGTCCGAGGGTGAAGTTGTTGCAGACGGACCAACGTTAGATATTTTGCTGGCATCACCGGCTTTCGCTCCTCAGGTAGCAAAGGTAATGGCACCACGTAGGTGGCTGACGGTTAACGATGTAATACGTGCGCTAGATCAAGAAGCTGATCAACAATGAAGTATTTAACAAGCGATATCTATCGTTTCAGTGGCAGATCTAAAGTCGCACTCTTATTGGTTTCAACTACTGTCTTTGCCGGCTTTACTTGGCCTTTCTATGTGCAATCTCAAAGTTCGGCGCATTTCGCACAATACTTTTTCTGGGCAGCTGTTCCTGCTTCTATCTTTCTTTTAATCGCACAACTAAGTGATTCTGGGTTAGATGCCAAATCGGTTGCACTACTAGGAACTCTCGCCGCTCTTCTTGCTGCGCTTCGACCGCTAGGCGCAGGGGCAGTTGGGCTTGAGCCGATGTGGTTTCTTTTAATTCTTGCTGCTCGTGTCTTTGGTTCGGCATTTGGTTTTTTACTTGGCGTGCTCGGAATGCTGGCTTCAGCACTTCTTACTGGTGGTTTTGGTCCTTGGCTTGCTTACCAACTCTTTGCAGCCGGCTTGGTTGGTCTTTTTGCAGGTTCTTTTCCCGCAAGGATCAAGGGGCGTGCAGAAATCTTCTTATTGGTATTTATCGCAATTCTCGCTTCGCTGATCTTCGGTCTACTGATGGATCTGCAGTTCTGGCCGTGGGCCTTAGGTGGAGATACCCAACTTTCTTATCTGCCCGGTGCGCCAATCTGGGAGAATTTAAATAGATTTATAACCTTTCACTTTCTATCCTCAATGGCTTGGGATATTCCAAGAGCCGCTTTAACTTCAACGCTTATTGTTATTACCGCACCCGCAGTTCTATCCGCGTTGCGTAGAACTAGAACAAAGGCGGCCTTCTTAACGCCGGTTGAATTTAGCGGACGTTTGAAGTAACCAGCGGCAACTTAGTAATTACCGAAACGCTATCTCTTCCGCGAACATCGACGATTAACTCATCGCCCACTTTATATTCGGGGTTGATCAAAGCTAAGGCGATACCTTTTTTTAAGGTTGGCGAGAAAGTACCGCTCGTTATCTCGCCAACAACTACGCCACGTGAATTCTTTATCTGCATACCAGCGCGTGGAATACCGCGATCTTGGCTGACGAGGGCGCGCAACTTTGTATGCGCCTTGGCTTCGCGTTGCTCAGTTAGCGCTTTAGCGCCGCTGAAAGTTGGCTTCTCCCAACCTATCGCCCAAGTGGCTGATGCTTGAACTGGAGTAATTTGAAGAGTTAACTCGTGGCCATGAAGTGGATATCCCATTTCGGTGCGCAAGGTATCGCGCGCACCTAAGCCGCAGATTAAACCGTCGTATGGCTTTATTGCTTCGACAAGGGATTCCCAAACTGCGCCTGCATCGCTCCAACTTGGAAGAATTTCATATCCATGTTCGCCGGTGTAACCAGTGCGACACAAAATGGCAGGGCGCCCTGAAATCTGAACATGCTCAAAGGCCATGTAATCCATAGCAGGATTTAATCCAAGGGATTCAATAACCGATTTAGATTTTGGGCCTTGCACTGCGATGACCGCAAATTTCTCGTGCAGATTTGTAATCGTAATTCCAGTTGGCACAACAGCCATCAGGGCAGCGACTACATCTGATGTATTTGAGGCGTTAGGGATAAGGAATAAATCAGTCGGACTATTTCGATAAACAATCAGATCATCTATAACCCCGCCAGCAGAGTTGCAGTGAAGGGTGTATTGGGCCTGTCCATCGGTAATTCGATTTAAATCATTGGTAAAGACAGAGTTGAGAAATTCCAGCGCTCCATCGCCAATTACGCTGACTTTGCCGAGGTGAGATACATCAAATATGCCAACTCGCTCTCGAACGGCGGTGTGTTCGGCGATAACGCCTGATGTGGGGTACTCAATAGGCATCAACCAACCGCCGAAATCGGCCATCTTAGCGTTAAGTGCCAGATGTTTTTCGGCAAGTGGTGAATTTTTCATGTGGACAACTTACACTTACCCGAGCATCGCCACCAGATAAGAACCATCATTTAGTAGCGAGTCACCACGACGCAGGTTACTTCTTAAGGAGTTTTACATGACAACGATCCACCTCTCTGATGGAATCATCAAAGATGAGATTCTGGTAGTTGGCCTATCTCATAAGAAGAGCAAATCCTCGCTAACAATTGAAAATGGCGATATTGCACTCGATGCAAAGAAAATTTTGGCGACCTTGGCCGATATGGGTGCAACTGGCAAGGCCGATGAAGTAATTAAAATCCCTGGAACTACTACTCGTCTCTTAATTTTCACCGGGCTTGGCGAACATAAGGCCACCTTTGAAGATGAGACTCTGCGCCGCGCAGCAGGTGCAGCGGCGCGAGCTCTGGCCGGAAATTCCAGCGCCACCTTCTCGCTTCCCGCAAAGAAAGCAGCCGCAGTCGGTGCTGTTGCAGAGGGCGCGCTCTTAGGTGCATACGTGTTTAATAAATTTAGAGTTGATTCTCTCAGTGATCGCCGCCCCAGTCTTAAATCGGTAACGGTTCACTCAGCCCTTGCCCAAGATCCAAAGGCGAAGGCGGCCGTTAAGCGAGCAGAAATCATCGGTGAATACACCGCAATAGTTCGCGACCTGATCAACACTCCCCCAAGTCACTTGACGCCAGATTCATTCTGCAAGACTTTTAATGAGATCGTGAAGAAAGCAGGTGGCGCTGGCGCCGGTCTGAAAGTTTCAATCATGACCGATTCGCAGTTAAAGGCAAAGGGCTATGGCGGAATCACCGCAGTCGGACAAGGTTCGGCGAATCCGCAACGATTACTTCAAATTTCATATCGCCCAGTGAAGGCTAAGGCGCGTAAGACCTATGCCTATGTAGGCAAAGGGATCACCTTCGATACTGGCGGCCTAGCACTTAAGCCAGCTGCCGGAATGGAGGCGATGAAATCCGATATGTCAGGGGCTGCTGCCGTTTGTGCAGCAACTATCGCAATCGCACTTCTTAAGTTACCGGTCGCCATTGATTGTTACGCACCGCTTGCAGAAAATATGGTCAGCGATAACGCAACTCGTCCAAGTGACATCATCACTATGTATGGTGGAAAAACTATTGAAGTATTAAACCCAGATGCAGAAGGGCGTTTGGTTCTCGGTGATGCGCTCGTTAAGGCGCAAGAGAATAAAGATCTCGACGGAATTGTTGATGTTGCAACTCTTACTGGCGCTCAAGTTGTTGCACTCGGTACGCGAACAAGTGCAATCATGACCAACAACCAAGAATTTAGCGATCACTTCTTTGCAATAACTAAAGAAGTAGGCGAAGCATTCTGGCCGATGCCGCTTCCTGTAGAACTTCGCGCATCTCTTGATTCACCAGTAGCTGATATGGCAAATATCGGTGAACGTATGGGCGGGATGATGGTCGCTGGCCTCTTTCTAAAGGAGTTCATCGCAGCTGAGTTACCTTGGTTACATCTCGATATCGCAGGTCCGGCCTACAACGAAGGCGATCCATATGGCTATACGCCAGTTGGCGGCACTGGAGTTGCTCTGCGCTCATTGGTGGCCCTTGCTGAATCAGCCGCCATTTCGTAATCAGGCGCTGGAACTGGCAAGATAGGTCTTAACCAAGGCGCTTCGTGGCGCTGGGGTGATGAGGGAGTCAGCAGACGTGTCTAATTTTGATCTCGTAGTTTTAGGTGGCGGCAGTGGCGGTTACGCAGCTGCGCTACGCGGCGCACAACTCGGACTATCCGTGGCGCTGATCGAGGCGGATAAATTGGGCGGCACTTGTCTTCACCGAGGTTGTATCCCAACTAAGGCCCTGCTCCATGCCGGTGAGATTGCAGATGGCGCACGCGATGCGAGCCACTTCGGCGTAAATGCAACTTTTAACTCAATAGATATGACTGGCGTAAATGCCTATAAAGATGGAGTCGTTTCAAAGTTACATAAGGGCTTGCTAGGTCTAGTTAAATCACGGAACATCACCTTTATTGAAGGCCACGGAAAACTTGTCGCTAAGGACACCATAGAAGTTAACGGTGCTCGATACACCGGCAAGAATATTCTGCTTGCAACTGGTTCTTATGCCCGCACTCTTCCAGGGCTAGATATTGATGGAAAGAAAGTCATTACATCTGATCAGGCGATGAAGATGGAATATGTACCAAAGAGCGTAATTGTTCTTGGTGGCGGAGTCATCGGCTGCGAATTCGCATCAGTCTGGAAATCATTTGGCGCTGATGTAACAATTATTGAAGGTTTGCCACATCTTGTCGCTCTTGAAGATGAATCATCCAGCAAGCAGTTAGAGCGCGCCTATCGTAAGCGCGGAATCAACTTCGAACTCGGCGTTCGCTTTAAATCTCATGCAGTTACAGCTGATGGCGTAACCGTCACTTTGGAAGATGGAAAGACATTTACCGCTGAAGTTCTCTTGGTTGCCGTTGGTCGCGGTCCAGTTTCAGCCAACCTCGGCTATGAAGAACAAGGCATCACCATGGATCGTGGATACGTTTTGGTTGATAATAAGTGCCGCACAAATGTGCCAGGCATTTGGGCAGTTGGAGATCTGATTCCAACGCTGCAGCTCGCCCATGTTGGTTTCGGAGAAGGCATCTTGGTTGCTGAGGAGATCGCAGGTCTTAATCCACATCCAATTAACTATGACGGCGTTCCACGCGTTACTTACTCTGAACCAGAAGTTGCCTCAGTTGGCCTTACAACTGCGCAAGCAAAAGAACGTGGTTACGATGTTGTCGAACTTAATTACGACCTAGCCGGAAACGGTAAGGCGCAGATTCTGCGTACAGCGGGTTCAATAAAGCTGGTCTCGCAAAAAGGTGGACCAGTTCTAGGAATTCACATGGTCGGTTCACGTGTCGGTGAACTTCTCGCAGAAGCGCAATTAATCTTTAACTGGGAAGCATCAGCAGATGATGTTGCTCCATTGATCCACGCCCACCCAACGCTTTCTGAAGCAATGGGTGAAGCGCATATGGCACTTGCCGGCAAACCACTTCACGCTCACGGATAGAGAATAGGAAAACGCAATGACTTTCTCAGTAACTATGCCAGCACTTGGCGAAAGTGTCAGCGAAGGTACAGTCACACGTTGGCTTAAATCCGAAGGCGATCATGTCGCAATGGATGAACCACTCCTTGAAGTATCAACCGACAAAGTCGATACTGAAATTCCTTCACCTGTTGCCGGCATCTTGCAGAAAATAGTTGTTGCAATTGATCAGACAGTTCCAGTAGGAGCAGAACTTGCAATCATCGCCGATGGTGCAGCGCCCGCTTCGACTCCTGCACCTGCAGCTCCCGTTGCGGCTGCGCCTGTTACTCCACCTCCAGCTGCGCCTGTTGCTGCTGCACCAGTGACTCCACCCCCAGCTGCACCTGCTGCGCCAGCCGCGCCATCTGCCGGAACCATTATTACTATGCCAGCACTTGGCGAGAGCGTTAGTGAAGGAACTGTTACCCGTTGGCTAAAGGGTGTTGGCGATTCAATTGCAGTTGATGAAGCGCTACTAGAAGTGTCAACCGACAAAGTTGATACCGAAATACCTTCACCTGTTGCCGGAACAATTATTTCAATCGACGTTCCAGTTGATTCAACTGTTCCAGTCGGTGCACGTCTGGCAGTTATTGGCGGTGCAGGAGCCTCCGCACCTGCCGCTCCAGTTGTAACTCCCCCTGCTGCATCAGTTGCAGCGCCGGTAGTTGTCGCGCCTCCAGCACCAACACCAGTTGTTTCA
>JBIIRS010000146.1:0-2802 GCA_044341425.1 Candidatus Planktophila sp.
TGCATCAGGATCAATAGATAACTGCAGGCTAACCGTCTTTAAAACACCCGAGACCATGTCTGAGGTAAATGCCCCACGTGATCCCTCAATAATTAATTCACGCCCGCCAAGGCTAAGCACATGCTTAAGCAAGTTCTTCTTAGTGTTTTCAACACCCATAGATTTGAATTCATAAACGAAATCTCCGCGCATTGCATCAGGTCGGCTAACGCGTTTCGGGCGCAAATTTTCAAGCATCTGATATAGCTCAGGAAACTCATTTGGCAATTCGTCTAATTCGCGAACAAGGTCCTCAATAGATTTATTTGAAGTCTTTTCTATGCGGGTGTTCTTATCGGCCAGGTCGATTCCCAGCGTTGCAGCAAGTGCCTGCTTAAAGCGGAGCTTGTAAGAATTAAGCGCACCTGGTGCAACAGCGCCACGTGGTCGTGAAGAACGATCAAAGCGCGCCGCAGTGGGTGAATCCATCGCACGATCGCTCACGCCATTCGAGTAATCAGCAAGGATGCCATTGAGGTCATCTGCCCAATCATTTACATCTAACTGGGTAACTAGTTTCGCTGATCGCAATATGCCGATGCGTTCCAAGGTACGCGAACTCTGCTGCACAAGAGGGAAGAAGTTCTCATATGCCGAACTTGGGCCGGAGCGATCACGTGATGATTCAATATTGAGCATTCGCAGATGGCTATTGACCGCGGTGCGGATATGGCGAGTCAGGTTCTGCACACGCGTGTAACGCATGGTCAAGGTAAAAATCTCGGAAGCGATTTCACGTGCTCGCTCATACTGCCCATCTGAATTCGGAACGATCTTGCTGGTGATTAAAAGATCTGCAATTCGTTCAACAGCGGTCGATCCCGGAAAGGTGATGATGATTCGGCCGATATCTCGGATCTCACCGATGGGGGCCGGAAACTCCTTGCGCTCGGGTTTGAGCATGGGCGAGTTTTCCCAGATTGCCAGGATCGCCCGGGGGAGGTGGGTCCATTCGAGAACCTCGCGAACCCGCTCGTAGGCCTCATCCACGTACTCCTTTGTGGCATAGGCGAGCGCTTCACCGTCGATGGGGAGCTGCTGCGTCTTCATGTGCTCACCTTAATGGAAATGTTTCCCAAAACCAAGCGCCACGCTCAGGAGGGGGTAAAAACGGCGATTTGAGCGTGGCCAGACCTTCTAAAGACGTTTGAAAAAATAAATCGGATTTGGTGGTATTTGGGGAAACTGGGGAAATCTTTATGGTACGCTTAGCCACATCAGAACAACTTCGGTAAGGGAAAGCCTCTTAACGAAGAGCAGCAATTAGTTGCAGAGGTAAAAAAGTCAGTACCCAGTACTAACTTCAAAGCACCTGAAGCAACTTCTAACATGAAAGGAAAGATATAGATGATGTACGACATGGATGAAAGTCTTGAAAATTCTGGCCACAAGCTGGTCTATTTGAAAGACCGATCAAAGAAGTCCAAGCCAGGCAAGTTCTCGGCCCGAGCCAAGATCGACAAGCCAAAGAATCACGGTCTGGCCATCGTGGAGGAAGAGTGCAAAAAGGAATCCATCCGGGATATCGAAGTAGCAAAACTTCGCCTCTCACAGGCACGTTATTCACGTAAGAAGGCCGAAGCCCTTGGCCGCGAATCACGTCGTGGAGAAAAGCGTTACTACGAATGCTTTAAGCACGAAGCACCACAGTTTCATCTCACCAAGCAAGGTGAAGCCGAGTACGGAAAGAAGTTCGAAGCATCTACTAGAAAAGGATACGCACTTGCCAGCTGATAAGAACGAGTCAAATAACGTTAACTCGCAGTTCCTAACTCTAATCGCACCAATTTCGGAAGAAGCTGCCCGCGAAGGTGCATTCCTCGAAATTATGGCGAACCTTGAAGATCTTCACTATGAGTTCGAAGTTACTCGCTTCCGCGATCACATCGGATACATATCGTTGATCTGTACCGAGCATCTAAAGGTCCATATCGGCACTGCTTACGATAAAGATCGCAATGCGCTGCCAATGACAACTTGGCACGAGTACCACGAATCTGCTCGTGATTACTTCGCAACATACAATCACGGCATTGCCGGCTATTACTCCTTCCAAGCCGAATTCGAACTCATTCACAACGAATGGGATCCTGAGGCCGACGAAGATAGCCCACGCTTTATTGACCACGGTGACGCAACTATCGGAACGATTCAATACGCAGCGCATAACTTCCAAGAATTCATCGAAGATGCGATCCGTAATCTTTCAATCATGTTCAATGTCGAGATCTACCCAAAACGTATCCCGCTTAAGCGCGAAATCGCCTAAGACCAACCCGAAAGGAATAAATGCCCACCCATACAACAATCAAACGAACGATCACGATCAAGAAGTACACGATCACCAGATCGGTGATAACCGACAAAAGTTCAACGCAAAGTACCGAATCTGCCCTCGCCCAGGCGATGTCAGCCCTAACCAGTAACATTCCAAATAGTTCAACTAAGCAATAGAAAAGAAACGGAGGCACCAAGTGTTTACACACACCGCAATTAACACCAGCAACAAAGCAGCGATCACCCGTGCCTTCGCGCGCCCAGTAGCCATCTAGCCCGCTACGCGCAGGGCCGCCAATCCAGGCCCTACTGATTAAGCAATCACATCTCACAATCGATGCTCTTCGCATCTATCGGTCTTAAACGACCCTGCTTACTCAAACCAATTTTCTAAGGAGCTATATGAAAACCAAATTAATCCTCGATACCGACCTAGTCGCTATCGAATCAGAAGACAAGGTCACCGTAATGGTCGACCTCACCGCA
>JBIIRS010000147.1:0-2765 GCA_044341425.1 Candidatus Planktophila sp.
ATTCGGAAAGCGCGAGATTCGCTTTGAAACCGGACGCCTAGCGCGTCAAGCAGCAGGAGCCGCAGCTGTTTACTTAGATGATCAGACAATGATCTTCTCAGCAACAACAGCGTCAAAGACTCCAAAAGATCAATTCGACTTCTTCCCTTTGACAGTAGATGTTGAAGAGAAGATGTATGCAGTTGGTCGCATCCCAGGATCATTCTTCCGTCGCGAAGGTCGTCCATCAGAAGATGCAATTCTTACTTGTCGTTTGATCGACCGCCCATTGCGTCCATCATTCGTAAAGGGTCTTCGTAACGAAGTACAAATCGTTGTAACCGTTATGGCACTTGATCCAGACCACATGTATGACGTGATCGCAATCAACGCGGCATCAATGTCTACACAACTTGCAGGTCTGCCATTCTCAGGTCCAATCGGTGGCGTTCGCGTTGCTTTGATTGACGGACAATGGGTTGCCTTCCCTAACCATTCACAGGTTGAAAACGCCGTATTCGATATGGTCGTTGCCGGTCGCATTAGCGATGGCGATGTTGCAATCATGATGGTTGAAGCAGAAGCAACAGCGAAGACAATCGAGCTAATCAAGAACGGTCAACCAACTCCTACTGAAGAAGTTGTTGCACAAGGACTTGATGCAGCTAAGCCATTTATCAAGATTCTCTGCGAAGCACAGTCGAAGCTAGCCAAGGTTGCTGCAAAGCCAACTGCTGAATTCCCTGTCTTCTTGGATTACCAAGATGATGTATTCGCAGCAGTCGAAAAAGCCGCCAAGGATGATCTTGCTAAGGCGCTAACTATCGTTGGCAAGCAAGAGCGCGAGACAAAGATCGATGAGATCTCTGCTGCAACCAAGGAATCAGTTTCAGCTGCCTTCGAAGGTCGCGAAAAGGAAGTTCCTGCAGCATTCCGCTCGCTAACCAAGAAGTTGGTTCGCCAGCGCGTATTGCGCGACAAGATTCGTATCGATGGTCGCGGTCTTCGCGATATCCGTGCGCTATCTGCAGAAGTTGAAGTTATTCCTCGCGTTCACGGATCAGCGATCTTCGAACGTGGTGAGACTCAGATTCTCGGAATCACAACTCTTAATATGTTAAAGATGGAGCAACAGCTCGATACTTTGAACCCAGAAAACCATAAGCGCTACATGCACAACTACAACTTCCCACCATATTCAACTGGTGAAACAGGTCGTGTTGGCACACCAAAGCGCCGCGAAATTGGCCACGGAGCGCTTGCAGAACGTGCACTTGTTCCAGTTCTTCCAACTCGCGAAGAGTTCCCTTACGCAATCCGTCAGGTCTCTGAAGCACTTGGTTCAAACGGTTCAACTTCAATGGGTTCTGTTTGCGCATCAACACTTGCAATGCTTAACGCTGGCGTTCCGCTAAAGGCTCCAGTTGCAGGTATTGCAATGGGTCTTATCTCAGATACCGTCGATGGCAAGGTCGAGTACGTTGCTTTAACAGATATCTTGGGTGCAGAAGATGCATTCGGAGATATGGACTTCAAGGTTGCCGGAACAAAAGACTTTGTTACAGCCCTTCAACTAGATACCAAGCTTGACGGTATTCCTGCATCAGTTCTTGCTGGCGCACTTCACCAAGCAAAGGAAGCGCGTCTTGCGATCCTTGATGTCATGAATGAAGCGATCGATACACCTGATGAGATGAGCCCATTTGCTCCTCGCATCATCTCTGTAAAGATTCCAGTAGATCAGATCGGTGCGGTAATCGGGCCTAAGGGCAAGATCATCAACCAGATCCAAGATGAAACTGGCGCTGATATCTCAATCGAAGATGATGGCACGATCTACATCGGCGCAGTCGATGGTCCGTCAGCAGAAGCTGCACGCGCACAGATCAATGCGATCGCAAATCCACAGATGCCAGAAGTTGGAGAGCGCTACCTCGGTACCGTTGTAAAGCTTGCTGCATTTGGTGCATTCATTTCTCTTATGCCAGGTAAAGATGGCTTGCTCCACGTATCTCAGATCCGCAAGATGCATGGTGGAAAGCGCATTGAAAACCTAGAAGAAGTTATGAAGGTTGGCGACAAGATTCAGGTTGAGATCGGTGAAATCGATCCCAAGGGCAAGCTCTCACTTGTTCCAGTTCTCGAAGATGGATCAACCCCGAGCGCTGAGTAAGTAGAGAACAGACTCTAAATGTCAGTTCGTCGCCCAGTAGTGCGCACAGTATTACCTAGCGGTCTGCGTATCGTCACGGAAGAAGTTCCGTCGGTACGCAGCGCCGCGATCGGTATCTGGGTAAATGTTGGTTCGCGTGATGAAACCCCGGCTGTTGCTGGGGCTTCTCACTTTCTGGAGCATCTCTTATTTAAAGGCACTACACGTCGTACCGCGCTTGAGATTTCATCAACAATTGAAGCTGTTGGCGGCGAAATGAACGCCTTCACCAGCAAGGAATACACCTGCTTCTATGCGCGCGTAATTGATACCGATCTGCCGATGGCGATCGATGTAGTTTCAGATTTGATTACTTCTTCTATCGTTTCAGCTCTCGATGTTGATGCAGAACGTAAGGTCGTTCTTGAAGAAATAGCGATGCGCGATGATGACCCAAGCGATCTAGTCCATGATCTATATGCCGAGACTTACTATGGTGATACTCAGTTAGGCCGTCCGATTCTCGGCACGATTAAATCAATTAAGGATATGACGCGCAGCAGCGTCTTTAACTATTACAAGAAGAAGTACCTGCCACAAGATTTAGTTGTGGCAGTTGCTGGAAATATTAAAC
>JBIIRS010000064.1:0-6465 GCA_044341425.1 Candidatus Planktophila sp.
GACAAAGAGAACGCCTCCAAGGGTGAGTCGACAGACCAAACCAATCCAAGGTTGTAACTTTACAAATTTACTCATCGACCTTCGCGGACACCTTTGGCGAGTTCGGTAGCAAGTTCTTTCACCGCCGCTAGCCCTGATTCTTCATCTGGAGCATCTTGCAGCGCTTTAATGAAAGCTGAACCAACGATTACTCCATCAGCATATGCAGCAACGCCCTTAGCTTGCTCACGATTTGAAACACCTAAGCCAACCGCGACCGGCAAACCGGTTGTTGTGCGAATCCGCGCTACTAGATCTGCAGCACCTGATGAGACAGAATTTCGCGCTCCAGTTACGCCCATCAAACTTGCAGCATAAACAAATCCGCCGCACGCTGAAGTGACCTTTGGCATGCGTGCATCGGATGTACTTGGCGCGATTACGTAGATTGGATTAATTGAATTTTCCTTAGTGGCACCTAACCAGGCAACCGACTCTTCTATCGTTAGATCGGGAGTGATAACACCAGATCCACCATTTGCTGCAATCGCTTCGGCAAATTCTTGAACTCCATAGCGCTCAATCGGGTTCCAGTAAGTCATAACTACTGCTGCTACCCCACCATCGGTTGCAACCTTGAGCGCAGACATAACTTCAGCAGCACCTGTTCCATTTTCTAAAGAGGTAACTGCCGCTGCCTGAATAGTTGGACCATCCATTACCGGATCGCTATATGGAAAACCAATCTCGATTGCGTCAACTCCGGCATCGATAAAGGTTTGAATAACTTTTGCACAACCTGCTTGAGAAGGAAAACCTGCAGGGATATATGCAATTAGCGCAGCGCGATTTTCAGCGCGAACCTTTACAAATAGTTGATCGAGTGCAGTCATTAATCCAGTGGAATTCCAAAATATTGCGCTGCAGTCTGCACATCTTTATCGCCGCGACCAGAAAGGTTGATAACGATAATCGCATCTTTACCTAGTTCATTTCCAACCTGGAGCGCACCTGCTAGAGCATGTGCAGTTTCGATCGCAGGAATAATTCCTTCTGTCTTGGAGAGAAGTGCGAAGGCATGCATCGCTTGTTCATCTGTGATGGCGCGATACTCAGTGCGCCCAATGTCATGCAAGTACGCATGCTCAGGACCTACACCAGGGTAATCAAGACCAGCAGAAATTGAATGTGACTCAACAGTTTGACCATTAGCATCTTGCAAAACATAAGATCGAGTTCCGTGCAGAACTCCTGGAGTTCCACCAGTAATTGTTGCTGCATGGCGTCCAGTTTCCACGCCGTCTCCACCTGCTTCTAGCCCAATCAAACGTACTGATGGATCGGAGATAAAGCGGTGGAAGATTCCGATCGCATTTGATCCGCCACCAACGCAGGCAAGTACTGCATCAGGTAGGCGACCAGTGAGCGCTAAAACTTGTTCGCGTGTTTCTTCGCCGATGATCTTATGAAAATCTCTAACCATAGTTGGGAAGGGGTGCGGACCTGCAACGGTGCCCAGCATGTAGTGAGTGGTTTCAACGTTAGTTACCCAATCGCGCATCGCTTCATTGATGGCATCTTTTAAGGTTCGCGAACCTGTTGTAACAGGAACAACTTCAGCGCCAAGTAATTTCATGCGCGCAACATTTAACGCTTGGCGTTTTGTATCTTCTTCGCCCATATAGACAACACATTCCAAGCCCATCAACGCGGCAGCTGTTGCTGATGCAACGCCATGCTGACCTGCGCCGGTTTCAGCGATTATGCGCTTCTTACCCATGCGCTTTGTGAGTAACGCTTGGCCAAGAACGTTATTGATTTTATGGCTACCAGTGTGGTTTAAATCTTCACGCTTTAAAATAATGCGCGCACCGCCTGCATGTTCTGCAAAGCGTTTTGCTTCAGTGAGGATGCTAGGGCGCCCGGTGTACGTGCGATGTAGCTCTGCGAGTTCAGCAACAAATGATGGATCGCTCTGTGCAGTGAGATGGGCTGCTTCTAATTCCTCTAGAGCGCCAATTAGAGCTTCAGGTACAAAGCGACCACCATAAGGACCGAAGTGACCCAAGATGGATCCAAGATCTTCTTGCGGCGTAGTCGACATGGGTTTAAGCCTACCCTCGACCCAATAAGGTCCGCATCGCCAAATCTGGATCACCCGATGTGACCAGGGCTTCACCGACCAAGATCGCATCTGCGCCTGAGTTCTGAGCAAATTCAACATCTCCCCTAGTTGATATTCCAGATTCGGCAACACGGATTAGATCGCTTGGAATTCTCGGAATTAAATCAGAGAAGGCTGTGGCATCTACTTCTAAGGTCTTTAGGTTTCGCGAGTTTACGCCCACGATCCGAGGTGAGATTTCTAGCGCCCGCTCTAACTCATCTGATGTATGAACTTCAATCAGTGATGCCATCTGCAATTCAGTTGCGATATCAAAGAAATCTCTAAGTTGGCTCTTAGAGAGCGCTGCGACAATTAACAGGATTACATCAGCTCCATGAGCGCGCGCTTCAAAGAATTGATATTCGTCAACCATAAAGTCTTTACGCAAAATTGGAATATCTACCCGATTGCGTACCGCATCTAAATCAGCGAGCGATCCTTTAAAGCGGCGTTCCTCCGTTAGAACGCTAATCACACTTGCACCAGCGCTTTGGTAGCGCTCAGCTAGCGCTGCTGGATCGGTGATCGCAGAAAGTGCGCCTTTACTTGGTGATGATCGCTTTACTTCAGCGATTACCTTCATCTCATCTCCGGTTAAGGCAAGGTGGGCATCGCGCACCGGTGCGGCTTGCGACATCTCTTCATGAATTTGGTTTAGCGATTTGCGACGTTTGGCTAAATCTTCACGAACGCCCTCAATTATCGAATCTAGGACGGTCATGGCTTCTCGTTCTCACCTTTGAGATCGCTGGGATCGATTCCGTGATCGAGTGCGCTCCACGAATTCATAGGTGGCTTATTTCTAGATTGGCGTTCGTATCGTTTAGAAATTCGAAAGCGCTTTGAAATATAGAGCGTGAGAGTTGCAACAATCAAAATTGAGATAAGTATTTGAACAAACTCAGACACTTTCTGACCTCATTTGATTTGCAGCGCTGATCGCACCTAGAACTGCAGCTGCTTTATTTGCGCATTCTTGATCTTCAGATGCCGGATCTGAATCTGCTACTACGCCAGCACCTGCCTGGACGTAGGCCATCTTGTTATAAATCAGAGCGGTGCGAATTGCGATACAGGTATCGATATTGCCGGTGAAATCTATATAACCGATTGCTCCCCCGTAGAGCCCGCGTCGAGTTGGTTCGAGTTCTTCAATTATCTCCATCGCTCTTGGCTTTGGCGCACCAGATAGCGTTCCGGCAGGAAAGACGGCAAAGAGCGCATCAACTGGCGTAGAAGTTTCTGCAAGTTCGCCAATGACTGTCGAAACAATATGCATCACATGTGAATAGCGTTCGATATGCATAAAGTCGATTACTTCAACAGTGCCTGGCTTTGAAATGCGCCCTAGATCATTTCTGCCAAGGTCAACTAACATCAAGTGTTCGGCGCGCTCCTTGGGATCTGCCAACAACTCTTCGCCTAAGCGATGGTCTTCTTCTGCAGATGCTGAGCGTTTTCTAGTTCCTGCGATTGGGTGAACCATTACCTCTTTACCGGTCACCTTTACCAAGGCTTCGGGGCTTGAGCCGACTACTTCTATTCCATCGGTAAAGCGGAAGAGATACATGTATGGGCTTGGGTTATGAAGGCGTAGCGCACGGTAAACATCTAAAGCATCAGCGCTACATTCCATAGCAAAGCGTTGCGATAGGACTATCTGAAATGCCTCCCCCGCAACAATCTCTTCCTTAGCCTGTAGCACCTTGGATTTGAATTCATTGCTGGAGATGTTCTGGGTGAATTGTGGAGTTTGCTTTTCTGGAATCTGGACGATGTATCCAGGTAACGAACCTTGCAGATCAGATTGCATGCGATCTAAACGAAGTTGAGCATCGTGAAATGCTTCATCGATTCGCTCGTTGCTGCCATCCCAGTTAATAGCGTTAGCGATTAAGGTAATTGTTCCCTCGGCGTGATCCATTACCGCTAGATCACTAGTTAACATAAAGGCGATTTCTGGAAGCGGAATATCTTTTACGCTTTGGCTGGGCAATTTCTCTAAGCGGCGAACTGCGTCATAACCCATGTAGCCAACTAGTCCACCAGTAAGCGGTGGGAGTCCAGCAATCTTTGGAGACTTTAGGTGAGCAGCCGATAGACGAAGGGCTTCAAGTGGATCTATCCCAACCGGTGCGCCAGCAGGTGTTGTACCGACCCAAATTGAACGGCCATCTTTCTCACTTAAAGTTGCTTGGGAGTGGGCGCCGATAAATGAATAGCGCGACCAGACTCCCCCGTGTTCGGCGGATTCCAAGAGAAAAGTTGATGCTTCATTTTTAGCTATCTTGCGGTAGACACCTAGTGGTGTTTCACCGTCGGCAAGGAGTTTGCGATAAACCGGAATAACGTTGTAACTCTTCGCATACTCGCGAAATTCAGATAACTGCATTACTTTTCCGCACTTATCTCTAGCGGGTTGTGGAAACAAGTTTTATCTCCAGTGTGGCAAGCCGCGCCAACTTGGTTAACTTTTAGAAGCAAAGCATCGCCATCGCAATCAAGTGAAATTGAAATTACCTCTTGGGTATGGCCAGATGTGGCACCCTTAACCCAGAGTTCGCTGCGGCTGCGGCTCCAGTAAGTCGCCTTACCTGTTGCCAAAGTTTGCGCAAGAGATTCGCGGTTCATATAGGCCAGCATTAAAACCTCACCGGTTTTAGCATCTTGGGCGATCGTTGGAATTAGATCGATACCTACTTTCAGACGCGCTGCTATATCTGGTGGGATCGCAGCGCTCATATGCTTATTCTGCCTTACGCAGTTGCGTTGTTGCGAATGGAATAACCCTGCGCGCTTAGGTAGCGCTTTACATCACCTATGCGGTGAACGCCGAAGTGAAAGACGCTGGCTGCAAGTAGCGCATCTGCACCGGCATCAAGGGCAGCGGCAAAATCTTCTAGCGCGCCTGCGCCACCACTAGCGATGAGAGGAACTTTAGAGATGGCGCGAACTGCGGTAATCATTCCGACGTCATAGCCCGCGCGGGTTCCATCGGCATCCATAGAGTTGAGGAGAATTTCTCCCGCACCAAGTGCGCAAGCTTTTTCAACCCAAGCAAGAGCATCAAGCCCAGCACTTTGTCGACCGCCATGCGTTGTAACCTCAAAGCCTGACTCGGTTCGAGCACGTCTTGCATCAATTGAGATAACTAACACTTGCGAGCCGAAGCGATCGGCGATTTCTGCGATTAATTCAGGGCGCGCAATCGCAGAAGTATTGATCGAAACTTTATCTGCACCAGCACGTAGTAAACGGTCAACATCATCAACTGAGCGAATGCCACCGCCAACTGTTAACGGGATAAAGACTTGTTCAGCGGTCTTGCGCACTACATCTAAAGTTGTTTCGCGGTTACTGCTGCTGGCAGAGATATCTAAGAAAGTTAACTCATCTGCGCCTTCTAAGTTGTAAAGCGATGCCATCTCAACTGGATCACCCGCATCAACCAAATTGGTGAAGTTGACGCCCTTTACAACGCGACCATCTGTCACATCTAGGCAGGGAATGATCCGGATTGATAAAGCCATTTACTTTGTACCTTTGGTTAGCGCCAGCGCTTCTTGAAGAGTGAACGCACCTGCATAAAGTGCCTTACCGACAATTGCACCTTCAACTCCGATTACGTGAAGTGAAGAGAGCGCCTTGATATCTGCAAGAGATGAAATTCCTCCACTGGCAACTACTGGCTTTTTGGTAACAGCGCAGACCTCTTTAAGAAGTTCCAGGTTTGGACCTTGTAGCGTTCCATCTTTAGTTACATCTGTAACAACGTAACGAGAGCAACCATCTCGCTCTAGACGTTCGATCGTTTCAAAGAGATCGCCGCCTTCTTTAGTCCATCCGCGCGCAGCCAACACATGTCCGCGAACATCTAAACCGACTGCGATGCGATCTCCGTGTTCGGCAATCACGCGCGCTGTCCATTCTGGATTTTCTAGCGCTGCTGTACCTAGATTTACACGAGTACATCCTGTTGCTAGCGCACGCTTTAGTGATTCGTCATCGCGGATTCCGCCAGAGAGTTCAACTTTAATGTCAAGACGGCCCACAACTTCTGCAAGTAGCGATGTATTTTCACCACGACCAAAGGCAGCATCTAGATCTACTAAGTGAAGCCATTCTGCACCCGCTGCTTGAAACTCGAGGGCAACTTCAAGTGGTGCGCCATAGATGCTCTCTTGTGCGAGCTCGCCTTGTACCAAGCGAACTGCCTTGCCATCTTTGACATCGACTGCTGGCAGGAGCTCCAGATAATTTATTTGGTGGTTATTTGTAGTCATAGCGTTCCCACCCAATTTTTAATCAACGCAAGCCCA
>JBIIRS010000002.1:0-26600 GCA_044341425.1 Candidatus Planktophila sp.
GGCAGAAGTTCGAGGTAATTTCTCTGTGTCATAGCAACCCCACCCAGTTCTTGATTAGTGCAAGCCCAGCATCACCAGATTTTTCAGGATGAAATTGTGTCGCTGCGATCGCACCATCTTCAACTGCTGCCAAAAACTTTTCGTTATGGGTGCTCCAGGCCTGTGCAATACCAACGCTCTTCTTTGCCGCATAAGAGTGCACGAAGTAAAAGGATTGATCTTCTATTCCTTTAAACAAGTTCGAGTTTGATGAGACTTCTACGGTATTCCAACCCATATGCGGCAATATCGGCGCATCTAACTTGGTGATGCTCTCATCCCAGATGCTAACGCCTTGGTGCAGTGGCCCGTTGGTATGTTCATCGCCATCTCTGAAGAGAATTTGCATTCCAACACAGATTCCTAAAGTCGGACGTTGCTTAGCAAGGCGTTCGCGAACAATCGCATCTCCCCCAACTGCAACTAAACCGCGCATACATGCCGCAAAAGCGCCGACGCCTGGAACAACCAAGCCTTGCGCATTGAGTGCAATGTCGCGATCGGAGGTAACTACAACTTCTTCACCGCTGCGTTCGAAAGCGCGTTGGGCCGACCTTAAATTTCCGGAACCGTAATCGAGGATTGCGATCACTATTAAAGCGAACCTTTTGTTGAAGGAACTCCTGCGATTCCGCCATCAAGGGAGACGGCATCGCGAAGTGCGCGAGCAACCGCTTTAAACTGTGCTTCAAATACGTGGTGGGCATTGCGTCCCTCAAGTACGCGCACGTGAAGAGCGATACGGGCTTCAGCAACGATTGACTCCCAGATGTGCTTACCAAGAGTGGTATCAAAGGTTCCGATTAACTCAACGATTTCTGGTTGGCGATGGACTAAGTATGGGCGTCCTGAAAGATCTACAGCTGCCTGCACTAGTACTTCATCAAGTGGAACCATGGCATCGCCAAAGCGACGGATGCCGATCTTGTCACCCAGTGCTTCGCGTAGCGCCTGCCCAAATGCAAGTGAAGTATCTTCAACTGTGTGATGTGAATCCACATCAATATCTCCAGTTGTCTTTACAGTGAGATTGAAACCGGAATGCTTTCCAAGTTGCGAGAGCATGTGATCAAAGAAGGGAACGCCAGTGTCCACTGAGATCTCACCGACTCCATCGAGATTTAACTCAACGAGTACATGGGACTCTTTCGTTTTACGTTCTACGCGGGCTGTTCTCATCTGATTATCTCCATTAGCTTCGTATTTAATTACTTCTGCAAAATCTCTTTTAAGGCACCAATAAATTTCTGATTCTCGGCCTCATTGCCAATGGTCATACGCAAGTGCCCCAATAATCCCACATCTCTAATCAGAACACCGCGATCGAGAAGTTGGCGCCAGATCTGCGCTGGTTCCAAGTTAAATCCTGAGAAGATGATGAAGTTTGCACTGCTTGGAGTAACAGTCAGTCCCATGGATTCGAGGGCGGCGACTACCTTCTTGCGAGATTCTATGAGGGTGGCAACGGTTCCTAGAAGTTCACCTTGATACTCGAGTGCAACCTCAGCAGCTGCCTGAGTAATTGCACTTAGGTGATACGGAAGACGAACTAAATACATTGCGTCGATAACTTCTGGGTTGGCAACTAAATACCCGACGCGCGCTCCCGCGAAAGCGAATGCTTTGCTCATCGTCCGGATCACAACCACATTTGGATACTTTTCAATTAGCGTGACGGCAGATATTTCGTTAGAAAATTCTGCATAAGCCTCATCAACAACGAGAAGTCCATTTACAGCCGTAGCGGCCTTAGCGAGAAGTTCTACCTCCTCAATCTTTAGTAAGGTGCCAGTTGGATTATTTGGAGTTGTGATGAAAGTCAGTGCGGGCTTCTTTGCCGCGATTTCGGAGATCGCCTTGGCGGTATCTAAAGTGAAATCTGCGCGGCGTCCTCCATCTTGCCAAGTAACGCCAATTACCTTGGCGATCAGCGGGTGCATTGAATAAGAAGGTGTGAAACCAAGCGCACCTCGATCACCGAATGCCATGAAAAGAGATTGGATAATCTCGTTACTGCCATTAGCTGCCCAAATTGAATCTGCTGTGAAATTTGTGCCGGATAGAGAATTTATAAATTGGCCAAGGGCGGTACGTAGAACTGTCGCATCACGATCTGGATAGCGATTTAAAGTTGTGGCAACTCGATGTACGCGATCGGCAATCGCCTGCGCAAGTTCGGGAGATGGCGCATAGGGATTCTCATTGGTGTTTAACGTCGCCTCAGCTGGAACTTGTGGCGCTCCATATGGCGAAAGGGAAGTTAAATCCTCGCGAAGTGGTAGCCAGAGCGGCCATTGCTTTGCGCTCATAGATCTTCCAAGCGCGCGGTCATCGCTTCACCATGTGCTGGTAAATCTTCAGAGTTTGCAAGAGTGATCACAGTCTCTGAAATATCAATAAATGCTTGCTGTGAATACTCGATGTAATGCAATCCGCGCAAGAAAGTTTGCACAGATAAACCGCTGCTGTGACAAGCACATCCACCAGTAGGAAGTACGTGATTTGAACCAGCCGAATAGTCACCTAGTGACACCGGTGAGAAACGGCCTACGAACACCGCGCCAGCGTTGCGAATCTGCAGAGCATCTTGGCCAGCGTTCTTTGTTTGAATCTCTAAGTGTTCAGCAGCGTAGGCATTTACGACATCTAAACCTTGTGCTATTGAATCGACCAAAACGATTGCGGATTGAATACCAGAAAGTGCTTCACGAATTCTGGTTGAGTGTTTTGTTGCGGCAACTCTAACTTTTAACTCTTCAAGTACATCAGCTGCTAGTTTTTCCGATGTCGTCACAAGAACAGCGGCAGCGATTACATCGTGCTCGGCCTGGCTAATTAGATCTGCAGCAACATCTGCCGCACGTGCGGTTTCATCAGCAAGAATTGCAATTTCGGTCGGACCGGCCTCTGAGTCGATACCAATTACTCCGCGCAGTGCGCGCTTAGCGGCGGCAACATAGATATTGCCCGGCCCTGTAACCAAATCACATTTCTCGCAAAGGCCATCCATGCCATAGGCAAAGAGTGCGATCGCTTGCGCTCCACCAACTGCATAAACCTCGGTGATTCCAAGGAGTGCGCATGCCGCAAGAATCGTAGGGTGTGGAAGACCACCAAATTCTTTCTGTGGCGGTGATGCAACAGCAATGCTAGATACTTTCGCAATCTGTGCTGGGATCACATTCATCAAGACGCTACTTGGGTAAACGGCGCGACCACCAGGAACATATAAGCCGACTCGGTCAACGGGGATCCATCTTTCGGTAACGACTCCCCCATCTACTACTTTTGTTATCTTCTCTTCGCGCTTTTGATCGTTATGTACTTTGCGAATTCGATCAGCGGAAAGTTCGAGTGCGGCGCGGATCTTTGGATCTAAATCGCTAAGTGCTTTATCTAAGGCGCCTTGCGGTACACGAATTGCGGCAGGTCTTACCCCGTCAAATTCTTCAGCGAGTTGGAGCAGGTCAGACTCAGTTCCAGATTTAACTTTCTGCAGAATTGGTTCAATCGTAACCATCGCTGAAGCGATATCGAGGCTCGCTCTGGGAATAGCGCGCTGATAGCCTGCTTTGGAGAGAGGCTTACCGCGTAGATCAAGCGAGCGAATCATGGGGCAAGTCTAACCGTTGCCACCTCTTCGAGGCGTTGCCAATAAAATTAGGCGATAAAGCGCAAAATTACATTCGGACTAAGCAGTCTGGCCCCAAGATTGATTTTAAATCCGCGCTCAAACTTGGCGATGCTGTGACAAGTGCATCAATCTTCATAGTTGTTAGCACGCCTTGGTCATCGATCTGCATATGTACTTCGCGTTTTCCGGGATGAGAACGCAGAATCTCTTTCATGCGATCTACAACTGGTGGCGTGCACTGCGCAATTGGTAAGGAAATTAAGAGTGGTCCGACTGGGCCGGTTGAGACATCGAGTGACTTCATTTCAAGAGCGGTGAAGCGCAGAACTTCATCGCGACGTTCGAATCGACCACGAACTGTGACAACTCGATCTTCAATCAAAGTTAGTGCATATTGATTGTAAGTATTCGAGAAGAAGAGAACTTCGATTGCGCCTTCTAGATCTTCCAGACTTACGATCGCCCAAGATGAACCTTGTCGAGAAACCTTTCGCTGTACGCCAGTTATTAATCCGCCCAAAGTGACCATGCCATCTGGGGTACTTTCATCGCTAAGCAACGCGCTAATTGACATATCGGTATTCGATCGCAAGATATGTTCAACGCCCAGAAGTGGATGATCTGAAACATAGAGGCCGAGCATCTCGCGTTCAAAGACCAGCAGCGTTGCCTTATCCCACTCGAAAGTTGGAATCTCAATTTCTAGACCTGAAACTTGAGTCAGCGACTCGCCTCCAAAGAGATCGAATTGACCGATCGCTTCAGCGCGCTTAGTTTCGATAACAGAATCAATTGCTTCAAGGTGAACTGACATCAGAGCTTTACGCGGGTGCTGGAGCGAATCAAATGCCCCGCCTTTAATGAGAGATTCAATAGTTTTCTTATTGCAGACTTGGGCATCTACTTTCGCTAAGAAATCTCCAAATGAAGTGAAGGCTCCCTTAGTTGTGCGCGCAGATTTAATTGATGCGACAACGCCTTCACCGACGTTGCGGATAGCAGCTAACCCGAAGCGGATATCTTTACCGCGTGGGGTGTACTCGGCATTTGATTCGTTTACATCTGGTGGCAGAACTTTGATTCCCATGCGTCGGCATTCTGATAGATAGAGCGCTGACTTATCTTTATCATCGCGCACACTGGTGAGGAGGGCCGCCATATATTCAGTTGGATAATTTGCTTTGAGATATCCGGTCCAGAATGAGACAACGCCATAACCGGCGCTATGTGCCCGGTTAAATGCGTAGTCAGAGAAGGGAATAAGAACGTCCCACAAACGCTTAATGGCAGCGGTCGAGAAACCATTTTCTTTCATACCCGCTTCAAAGGGTATGTACTCCTTATCAAGAATTTCCTTATTCTTCTTACCCATCGCCTTACGTAAAAGATCTGCACGACCGAGTGAGAATCCCGCAACCTTTTGGGCGATCGCCATTACCTGTTCCTGATAAACAATTAAGCCATAGGTATCTCCCAAAATTTCTTGGAGAACTTCAGAGAGCTCTGGGTGGATTGGTTCAACGGGTTTACGGCCATTCTTACGATCGGCATAGTTATTGTGCGCATTTTCGCCCATTGGTCCAGGGCGGTAGAGCGCAATAACCGCTGAAATATCGGCAAATGAATCTGGCGCCATGCTGCGCAGCAAGGCGCGCATTGGTCCACCATCTAGTTGAAATACGCCAAGTGTGTCACCGCGAGATAAGAGTTCGAAGGTCTTTTGATCTGAAAGCGGTAGATCTTCAAGGACTACATCTATTCCTTGGTTCTCTTTAATGTTTAGCAGCGCATCATCTAATACAGATAAGTTTCGAAGACCTAAGAAATCCATCTTCAACAAACCAGTTGATTCGCAGGCTCCCATATCGAATTGCGTGATGATTGCGCCATCGGCTTCGCGGCGATGAATTGGGATTACATCAAGAAGTGGTTCACGCGAAAGGATCACACCGGCAGCGTGGACTCCCCATTGGCGCTTAAGACCTTCAAGTCCGCGCGCTAAATCAACGACCATCTTTGAATCAGGATCGGTGTTGTAGAGCTCGCGAAATTCACCAGCTTCTCCGTGACGAGAATCTTGTGAATCAAAGACGCCAGAGAGTGAAATATCTTTGCCCATAACTGAGGGTGGCAGCGCTTTTGTTAGCTTTTCACCGATTACATATGGGTAGCCAAGTACGCGGGTGGCATCTTTAATTGATTGTTTCGATTTAATTGTTCCGTAGGTGATGATCTGAGCTACGCGATCTTCGCCGTATTTCTCGGTTGCATAACGGATCATCTCGCTGCGACGACGTTCATCGAAGTCGAGATCGATATCTGGCATAGAGATACGTTCTGGATTTAAGAAGCGCTCAAAGAGTAAGCCGTGTTCAATTGGATCAAGTCCTGTGATCCCGAGTGAGTAGGCAACTAACGAACCAGCGGCAGAGCCGCGACCTGGGCCAACGCGAATTCCAACTTTCTTAGCATGTGCAACTAGATCTGCAACTACAAGGAAGTAACCGGGAAATCCCATATTGGCCATAACATCTAGCTCGTAATTTAAGCGAATGCGGTGAGCATCTGTTGCCCTATCTCCAAAACGCGTAATCAATCCGCGTTCTGCTTCTTTACGTAACCAAGAATCTTCGGTCTCGCCCTGCGGCACCGCAAAAGCAGGCATGAGATTTTCACCTTCGCGAAGTTTTACATTGCAGCGCTCTGCGATAAGTAGAGTGTTATCGCAAGCATCAGGGAGATCTTTAAATAACTCGCGCATCTGTGCTGGAGTTTTAAGATAGAACTCATCGTTATCAAATTTGAATCGCTTCGGATCAGCCAGCGTGGTACCAGATTGAACACAGAGCAGGGCGGCATGGGCCGCAGCATCTTCGTGACGGGTGTAGTGCAGGTCATTTGTCGCAAGGAGCGGAAGTTTGAGTTCGCGGCCAAGTTTGATGAGATCTTCTTTAACGCGGGTTTCAACATCGATGCCGTGGTCCATTAGTTCTAGGAAGAAGTTATGAGCGCCAAAAATATCTCGGTAATCACTGGCCGCGCGCATCGCCTCTTTGTAATTTCCCATACGAAGTCTGGTTTGAATCTCACCGCCAGGGCAACCTGTGGTGGCAATCAAGCCATCTGCGTATTTTGAAAGTAGTTCGCGATCCATACGCGGCTTGTAGTAATAACCTTCAAGGGAAGCAAGCGAAGAGAGTTTAAATAAATTAGCTAGACCATGATTGTTCTCGGCCAGGATGGTCATATGGGTATATGCGCCGCCGCCTGAAACATCATCATCTCCACCGTCAGCCCATTGCACTTTCTTCTTATCAAAGCGCGATTCTGGAGCGACGTAGGCTTCGATACCGATAATTGGTTTAACGCCAACCTTTACCGCTTGCTTATAGAAATCAAAGGCGCCAAAAACATTTCCATGATCGGTCATAGCGATCGCCGGCATCTCTTGACGGGCAACTTCTTCTACTAGATCACCAATACGCGCAGCACCGTCGAGCATAGAATATTCGGTGTGCACATGAAGATGCACAAACGAATCTTTACTCGCCTTTGGCTGGGTTGGGTTTGCAGTTGTCACAGTTGCACAAGATTAGTCGTTACGGCAGAACTGCTTCGGATAGCAACGCCAGGCAAGCCTGAAGGTCAGGTGCATAGGGAGCGTTGAGAACGAGTTCCTCGGATGAGACGGGATGTTTAAAGCGAAGTTCGAGCGCGTGCAACCAAGGGCGTGACATTGCTAACGATTTTCCAAGAACTGGATCTGCGCCATAAGTTGTATCCCCCACAAGTGGGTGATTTAACGCAGAGAAATGCACGCGAATTTGGTGGGTGCGACCGGTTTCTAATTCCACTTTTACTAGTGAGACAGAGCGATAGAACTCGATAACTTCATAGTGGGTGATGCTCTCTTTACCTTCGGCAATAACTGCAAAGCGATGATCTTCTTTGGGGTGGCGATCAATCGGAGCATCGATAGTTCCGGAGACTGGATCCATATGTCCTTGCACGAGTGCGTGATACGTCTTTTCAACTTCGTGGTTTCGGAAAGCTTCTTTCAATCGAGTGTAAGCAATATCTGTTTTGGCAACGATCATTAACCCACTAGTGCCAACATCTAAGCGATGAACAATGCCAGCGCGTTCGGCAGGACCCGATGTTGAAATCGTGTAACCAGCAGCCATTAGCGCGCCAACAACTGTTGGCCCCATCCATCCCGGACTTGGGTGCGCAGCGCAACCAACTGGCTTATCAACTACAACAATATGTTCGTCGTCATAAACAACATGGAGCCCGGCAAGTGGAGTAAGTGGAATCGGATCTTGATTTAGCGGCTCTGGCATTAGGACATCAATTACTTGTCCGCTGGTAACGCGCTCAGACTTAGCCATTGCGCGACCTGAGGTAGTTATATCGCCATCTTCTAGAAGTTTTACGATTGCAGTTCGTGAGAGTCCGAGAACTCGAGTTAGGGCGCTATCGATTCGCTCGCCCGCAACTCCTTCAGGAACGCTTAATGTGCGCGCTTCGCGTGACATTTACGCCTCCTCAGAACTCTCTTTTTTCTCGATATTGGCTGGCTCTATCGGAGAAATATTCTTTATGGATAGAACAACTGCGATCGCCGTTGCAACCACAATAGCGCTATCTGCGATATTAAATACCGGCCAATTTGGTAACTCAATCCAATCGATTACATGGCCGGTAAAGAAGCCCGGCGCACGGAAGATGCGATCTGATAAGTTTCCGAGAATCCCGCCGAGGGCTAGACCGATCACAATCGCCCATCCCTTTGAGGTGATCTTTGGCGCGTAGTAAGCGATCGCTGCCACGACGCAGCAAGCAAAGATGGAAAGGATGAGAGTTGCTCCTGTGGCAAAACTAAATGCTGCGCCAGAGTTTTTTATCAAGGTTAATTGCAGAAAGGAGCCAATTAATTTAATGGGATCGCGGGGATCTAAATTAGCGATCGCCCAGGTTTTGGTGGCGAAATCAATTAGCCAGATAACCCAGGCAATGAAATAAAGACGTACGGCTAAACCAGATTTTGCCTTGCCAAATTTAGACTGGGAATTTGGGCGCACCTTAGCGCCGCTCTTCCTTCTGCTTGCAGATCATGCAGAGGGTCGCACGTGGAAATACTTGTAGGCGCGCTTTACCAATTGGGCTGCCGCACTCTTCGCAATTTCCATATGTTTTATTATCGATGCGGTCTAGAGCGCGCTCAGTTTGCAAGACCATATCGCGCGCATTTATAACAAGTGACATCTCATGCTCGCGCTCAAAAGTTTTGGTACCTGAATCAGCCTGATCATCTCCAGCGCCTTCTCCGGAATCTGAAATCAACTCATCCATTTCAGCTTCGACTTGGGCAAGTTCGTGACGTAGGCGCGCAAGATCGACAGAGATCTCGGTGCGAACTGCTTTTAACTCTGCAGCAGACCATGGCGCTTCACCATCGCTGGCGGTAACTGGCGTCGGCGCTGCCTTAATCGGTTTAAGTGGTGCAATTTTCTTACCGCTCTTTATTGGGCGGGGAGGTGGGGGCATTACTAGACGGCGCTCTTCAATTACAGGTGCGGCAACTGGGGCGACAACTGTTGCAACGCTAACGGTCTGAGATTTTTCATCAACTGTAAGGGTTGTCTTTCCAGCTTTAGATGGAAATGGGCGGCCGGGCGCTTTCTTAACGGCAGATTTCTTTACTGCAGATTTCTTGGCCGGTGCTTTTTTGGCGGGCGCTTTTTTGACAACTTTCTTAACAGCCGCTTTTTTGGCAACTTTCTTAACAGCCGCTTTCTTTGCCGTCGCTTTTTTAGTAACCGCCTTTTTTGGCTGGGCTACCTTCTTTACCGGCTTCTTCACGGGCTTCTTTTTTGCTGGCACGCCGCGCACCTTATGCCCTTTTCCACGCGCCACCAACTTTGCCACTCATAGCCCGCACAAATTCTTGAACAGTTCTCAGCAATGCGGGCGTTAGACTCGCCTCCTTATGAATTCTCCAAAGATGCGTCCGATTCCCGCTGCGATCGACCTCCCAGGTATGGAGCGTTCGATCCTAGATTTCTGGCGCACGAATTCAATTTTCGAGGCGAGCACCCAAGCAAGAGAAGGTGCGCAACCTTGGACTTTCTATGAAGGTCCCCCAACAGCCAATGGAATGCCAGGTACGCACCACATCGAAGCGCGTGTATTTAAAGATGTCTTCCCGCGTTATCAAACGATGAAGGGTAAATATGTAACTCGTAAAGCAGGTTGGGATTGCCATGGCCTGCCAGTTGAGATCGCTGTCGAAAAAGAGTTAGGTTTTTCTGGAAAAGGCGATATTGAAAAATATGGAATTGCCGCCTTTAACGATAAGTGCCGCGAATCTGTAACGCGCCACGTAGGCGCCTTTACAACGATGACCAACCGAATGGGTTTCTGGGTTGATTTTGATCAGGCGTATTGGACGATGGCTCCAGAATATGTTGAGAGCGTTTGGTGGAGCTTAAAAGAGATCTGGAAGAAAGGTCTGCTCGTTCAAGATCACCGCGTTGCACCATATTGCCCGCGTTGTGGAACTGGACTTTCCGATCATGAGTTAGCGCAAGGCTACGAAACAGTTACCGATCCTTCTGTCTATGTTCGTTTCCCGGTTACATCTGGTGAATTAGCAGATCTTGGCGCTGCACTGCTGGTCTGGACTACAACGCCATGGACTTTGGTTTCAAATACCGCTGTTGCAGTTCATCCAGATGTTGATTATGCCGTTGCTGAAGTTGTGGTTGAAGATAACCGTGAGGTATTAGTTGTTGCAGAGGCGTTACTTAGCTCCCTCACTGGTGAAGTTAAAGTATTAAAGGTCATAAAGGGCAGAGATCTAGAGCGTGTTACCTATAAGCGCCCGGTAGATTTAATTGAGATCCCAGATTCTCACTTCATCGTTCTAGCAACATATGTAACAACTGAGGATGGAACTGGCTTGGTTCACCAATCCCCCGCATTTGGCGCCGACGATTTAGCAGTCTGTCGTAGCTACGGGCTGCCGGTCGTGAATCCAATCGCACCTGACGGCAAGTTCTTGGCCGATGTTGCGCTAGTCGGCGGGCTCTTCTTCAAGGATGCCGATAAGACTCTGGTTAAAGAACTTAAATCACGTGGCGTGTTATATAAACACCAGCCATTTGAGCACTCATACCCACATTGCTGGCGCTGTCACACCGCACTTATTTATTACGCGCAACCTTCTTGGTATATCCGCACGACCTCAATTAAAGATGAGTTAATTCGCGAAAATAATAAGACTAATTGGCATCCCGAAACTATCAAGACTGGGCGCTATGGAGATTGGCTCAATAACAATATCGATTGGGCGCTATCGCGTAATCGTTACTGGGGCACGCCGCTACCGATCTGGCGTTGCGAAGAAAAACATGAAGTCTGCGTTGATTCACTCGCGGAGCTTGGTGCGCTAGCTGGGCAGGAACTTTCAAACCTTGATCCACATCGCCCATTTGTTGATGACATTACCTTCCCATGTGCGCAATGTTCCAAGGTAATGAATCGCGTACCTGAAGTTATCGATTGCTGGTATGACTCAGGCGCTATGCCATTTGCACAGTGGGGCTACCCACATAAGCCTGGATCTGTTGAAAAGTTTAAAGCCGCCTATCCCGCTGACTTTATCTGCGAAGCGATCGATCAAACGCGTGGCTGGTTCTACACGCTGATGACTATCGGCACTTTAGTCTTTGATCAAAGTTCCTATAAGAGCGTGCTCTGTCTAGGCCACATTCTCGATAAAGATGGTCGCAAGATGAGTAAGCACCTCGGCAATGTTCTCGAACCAATTTCACTTATGGATCAACATGGCGCTGATGCAGTGCGTTGGTACATGTTGGCCGCCGGTTCTCCTTGGTCTGCGCGCAGAGTTGGCCATGATGCGATCAGTGATGTTGTCCGTAAAACACTGCTCACTTACTGGAACACGATCTCATTCCATACTCTCTATGCAGAGGCATCCGGATTTGAGTTAAGCCAATCCCCGGATGTTAAAGATCGTTCGATGATGGATAAGTGGATCATCAGCGAGTTAAATGCGCTAATTCAAGAGGTCGATAACTCTTACTCTGAATTTGATTCGCAGAACGCCGGTAAAGCGTTGGCAAGATTTATCGATGATCTTTCAAACTGGTATGTGCGACGTTCTCGTCGTCGTTTCTGGGATGGAGATACCTCCGCCTTGGCAACGCTGCACGAGTGTCTGGTCTCACTGACTCAACTGCTGGCTCCGATGGTTCCATTTATCACTGAACATGTTTGGCAAGAGTTGGTCAAGGTTGCAGATCCATCTGCTGCCGCATCTGTTCACCTAACAGATTTCCCAATCGCTATTCCTTCTCTAATTAATTTAGATCTAAATGGCCAGGTTGCTATGACCCGTCGCGTTGTAGAGCTTGGTCGCTCTGCTCGCGCTGAATCGGCGATCAAGATCCGCCAGCCGCTGCAACGCGCCCTTATCTCGGCAAATGGTTGGTCAACGTTGCCGACGGATATGAAGGAACAGATCGCCGATGAGTTAAATGTCATCGATCTAGCCGATATTGCAGATGCTGATGGAGATCTAGTTGATATCTCAGTTAAGGCTAACTTTAAATCACTTGGCGCAAAGTTTGGTAAAGAGGTTCAAGATATTGCTAAGGCGATCGCTGCTACCGACGCCACCGAGTTAGTTAAAGGCCTTCGCAAGACAGGCGGTGCCAAGGTTGGTACCTGGGAGATTGATCTCGCTGATCTAGTCGTAACTGAAGTACCAAAATCTGGCTGGATGGTTGCTAGCCATGATGGCGAATCAGTTGCCTTAGATTTATCGCTAACACCGGAGCTGATTGAAGCCGGAAATGTACGTGAAGTAATTCGATTTATACAAGAGCGCCGTAAGAGCGATGGTTTTGAGATCTCTGACCGTATTAAAGTCCGTTGGAATGCAGAACAATCAGTTCTATCTGCAATTACAAGTGCAAAGGCGCATATCAGCGATGAAGTACTTGCTCTCGAGTTCGAGCGCGATGAAACGATTGCAACTAGCGATAATGAACTTGGGATCGAAGTAGTACTAGAGAAAGTTTAAGTAAGTAGTTTAAAGGATCGTAACAATTATATTTTGAGCCAAGCTAATTGCAATCAGAAGCACGATAAATGAGAGATCAATGGCTACCCCACCCAAGCGAAGCGGAGGGACAAAGCGACCTACAAATTTCATAGGTGGATCTGTGATTGCATAAATCATCTCGAAGAACGCGATCAAGAAAGAGTTCGGGCGCCAGTTACGTGCGAACATCCTTGCGTAGTCAATGATCAAGCGGATGAAAAGTGCATACTTGAAGAGATCAAGCAGGGTAATTAGCAGGGATGTAATCATTTACGTCGTTTTGCTTACTTATTTAATCAGCTCTGGTTAAAGAAACTTGCTTGAGCTGCAGCGGTCTTATCTTCACTGCTGACATTAACATTCGCAGGAGAGAGAAGGAAGACCTTGTGGCTTACGCGTTCGATGCGACCATGAAGTCCGAAGACAAGTCCGCTTGCGAAGTCGACTAGACGCTTACGTTCGCTCTCTTCCATATCATCAAGATTAATGATGACTGGATTTCCTTCGCGATAGTGCTCGCCCATCTTGCGCGCTTCAGAGTAAGAACGTGGTTGCAAAGTGATGATGTGGTAATTCGATTCATGAACTGGAGCAGCTGCAACAGTTGAACCAACGACGGTTACGCCGGCGCGATCGCGAGATGACCGTGCTATCTCGCGTGCAGGGCGTTCGGTGTTGCGAACTGGAGTTGCTTCTTGCTGTTGAGCTTCTTCATCGGTATCTACCAAACCGAGGTAGCCCATCATTTTATTGAGTGCAGACATAGGTAAAGGTTAAGGGTGATAGGTCCGTGAACCGAGGATTTGGCTACCTACGCGGATATGTGTCGCGCCATGGAAGATGGCAATTTCAAAGTCAGAACTCATTCCAGCCGATAGCGATTTTGCGCTGGGAAATCCGCCAATAAAACGCTGGTGAATCTGCGCGATCTCGGCGAAGGCAATCTGATGTTCGTACTCAACGGGAGGAACGCACATTAACCCCTTGAGATCTAGCGCCGAACTTGTTGCAACCGCATCGCCTAGCCCTGCAAGTTCTTGCTCAACTACTCCCCCTCTATCTGGTGCGCCATCTAGTGAGAGTTGAATAAAAACGCCAATTCTCTTCCCAGTCTCTTCGCAGATGCGATTTAACTTTTCGATATGACTTATCTGATCTAGCGAATGAATCACATTTGCCCATGATGCGATCTCACGTAATTTACGGCTCTGCACTTGCCCTTGATAATGCCAAATCCCAGGTACTTCTAAGGATTTGACTGAACCTTCCTCAGTTCGGTTTTCGCCAAAATTACTTTCGCCGAGGTCGCGAAGAATTTGCACATCGGATACCGGATAGGTTTTTGTAACAGCGATCAAAGTTATCTCGGCAAGATCGCGCCCAGCCAATTCGGTAGCGCTAGCAATGCGCGATTTCACATCTTGCAATGAGGTTCTTATAAATTCACGGCGCTCAGTCATAGCCAAACCAGCCCTGCTTGGCGCCCAGTGGCTCCATCACGCCTATAAGAGTAGAGATCTTTATCTTCTAAAGTGCAGCGGCTTTGGTTATCGATTTCTGTAATTCCTAATTTGCCAAGATCTGAAATTAGCGCAGCAACTAGATCTAAAGACGGGGTATTTGCTGCGGTCCGGCTAGCGCTTTCCGGATGGCTTGCCGTTACCTCGCGAAAGATTTCGGGTGAGACTTCATAACACTTGCCGCAAATCGCGGGCCCGATAATCGCAGATATCTGCGCATCAGAAATTTCACGCATCACATCAATGGCTTTATCGGCTACTCGGTTGAGCAAACCTTTACGACCAACATGGACCGCCGCTACTGAGTCCTTTGACTTAAGCAAAAGTGGAATGCAATCTGCAACCATCACCGCAAGTGTTATACCCGGGATACCAGTAACTAGCGCATCGGCTGTTGGAACTTCATCGGTAACTTCTTCGATTATCGCAACACGATTTCCATGAACTTGGCTCATATACTGCGTCGAACCAAATTTTGCAGAGACAAGAGCGCGATTGGCGGCAACTACTTCCAAATCATCCCCAACATGGTCTCCCAAATTAAGGGATGCATATTCGCCAGAACTAGCGCCGCCTAAGCGATCTGTAAAGAAGGTTCCCATAGTTAGCTCACTCGCCTTTGGAGTGGAGCTAATTACTTCATAAAGTCGGGAACGTCGATCTCATCTTCGGCAACGAGATCTTCAAAGGTAACGCGCCTGCGCGGTGCGCCGCCATCGAGATCAAGGGCGACAGAAATTGGATCGTTACTTGGGATTGGGTCTGCGATACCTGAAAGGCTTGCCTTATCAATTACCGGAACCGAAACCTTCTTTGGTTCTCCGCCATCAAAGCCTGCTGCAATAACGGTGATTCGAACTTCATCGCCTAGCGCATCATCGATTGTTGTACCGAAGATGATGCGGGCATTGGGATGAGCTGCTGCTTGAACTAGCTCGCAAGCCTCATTGATTTCAAAGAGGCCAAGGTCTGATCCACCTGCAACAGAGAGAAGTACGCCCATGGCGCCATCAATCGATGCTTCTAGAAGTGGACTTGAGATCGCAAGTTCGGCAGCACGAGTAGCACGATTTTCACCACGCGCAGATCCGATTCCCATAAGTGCAGAACCAGCATCTGTCATAACTGTTTTTACATCTGCAAAGTCAAGGTTGATAAGACCTGGCTGTGTAATGATTTCGGTAATTCCTTGAACGCCTGAAAGTAGAACTTGATCAGCGCTCTTAAATGCATCAACTGCAGTGATGTTGCGATCTGAAATTGCAAGCAAGCGATCATTTGGAATAACAATCAAGGTATCTACTTCTGCACGGAGTAGTTCGATTCCTTCATCTGCTTGTGCTGAACGAATCTTTCCTTCAAATGAGAACGGACGTGTTACAACACCGATGGTTAGCGCGCCGAGATCGCGTGCGATCTTTGCAACGATTGGTGCGCCACCTGTACCGGTGCCGCCACCTTCGCCAGCGGTAACGAAGACCATATCTGCGCCACGTAAAATTTCTTCAATATCTTCTGTGTGATCAATTGCCGCTTGACGTCCTTTTTCAGGAGCAGCGCCTGCACCGAGACCCTTTGTTGATGCGCGACCAATATCTAGTTTCACATCAGCATCGCTCATCAAGAGATGTTGTGCATCGGTATTAATTGCAATGAACTCAACGCCTTTTAAACCAACATCAATCATGCGATTGATTGCATTGACTCCACCGCCACCAATTCCAACAACTTTGATGACAGCTAAATAATTCTGTGGTGCAGCCACAATATCCCCCTTTAGAACTGTAAACCTCTACTTGAGAATTACATTTCTACTCTCTGTAATAAGGGCAACGTAAGGCGTTAAGCAGGCGAAAGCAAAGACCGACTCAAAGAATTTTTATAAAGATTTAGAGTTCTGAAATCGAGTGGTTGTTCAAAAATAAATTTAATTTCTCTTCACTTAACAATGGGGGCATGGGGCGCACTTACATCAATCATCCGAAGATCTTTATTTTCTTCTCGTTGCAAGAGAGCCAGGATCACTTCCACCTTCAGATCTGTATCTTTGCCATCTCCCCAAATAATTCGCAGGTCTTGCCCTTCAAATTTGCCATAAATTAAGAAGTTATCGCTTCGAGCAGCGCTCATGCGATCTATATTTTTGCTAAAGCTTTCGGGAAGCGATGTAAAGACTTTAATCGCCGCTAATCCGCCATCAACCGATTTGGCACTTACCTTCGGAAGTCCTTCTGCAATATCAGCCGGAGTAGCAAAGGTATTGCCTGAAGCGTCAAGTACTACTTGAGGTTTACCTGGTTCGCTATATAGAGCGATTGGCGTTCTGGTTGTAATCGAAATTGAAACCTTTCGAGAGATCCAATTCCTTGAGACCTGTGAACTTTCAATCCAATCAAATGAACGCAAGCGATTAGAAAGTGACCTGGGGTCAACTCTGGCTAACTTATCCCCTGTTGCAATATCCAAGGATCGCGAAATTGCGAGCTGACTCTCTTTAGTTGGTGCACCGAATATCTCAACGCTTCTAACTGAAAGCAGTGGTGACCAACCGAGAAGATAAGAACCTGCGCCAAAGATCAAAATAAGGGCGAGAGCAGCGCGCGCACTTTTTGAATTAATCTTCATGGGAAGTTAAGCCGATGTATTAAACCGACGAGCTAACCCGTCACAGATAATTGGCGCCAGTGAGTTCACATCTCCCGCACCAAGGGTCAGGATTACATCTCCAGTTTTGGCGTTATCGATAACCCAATCAGATGCTTCGATAAAGTTTGGAATAAATTGGCCGTGCTGCATTGCGCTAGCGATCTGTGCTGCACTTACGCCAGGAATTGGTTTTTCAGATGCGGCATAGATCTCAAGAAGAATCACCTCATCGGCAATATCTAAAGCAGTTGAGAACTCTTTCATAAAGGCTTGAGTGCGCGAATAACGGTGTGGCTGAAATATCGCCAGCACTCTCCCATCTCCTGCATATCGTTTTGCAGCATCTAGGGTCACGGTAATTTCTGTTGGGTGGTGTCCGTAATCATCGATTACACGAATGCCATGAACTGTTCCCTTTAACTCAAAACGGCGCCCTGCCCCGTGGAAACTTGCTAGACCTGCAAGGAGTTCGGCAGCGGGTGCACCAAGGGCCAAGCCCATCGCTAACGCCCCTCCAGCATTTAATACATTGTGTAGGCCTGGAACTTGCAATGAGAGAGTTCCAACCAAGCGACCCTTCCAAAGAACTCTGGCGGTGGATCCCATCGCTAAAAGGTTGATTGAATCTATATATAAATCGCTGCCTTCAGCAGTTCCATATGAAATCACGGTAAGACTTGGGTGAAGGGCAGGATTCTTTCCTAGCGCTGCAGAACCAGCATCATCGGCGCAATAAACTAGAACTCCATCTTCGCTAATGGTTGCGGCAAATGAGTTAAATGCGTTGGTTACATCCTCTGGCTTAGCGAAGAAATCAACATGGTCATGTTCAATATTTGTAACAATCGCCGCATTCGGGTGATACTCAATAAATGATCCATCGGATTCATCGGCTTCTGCCACAAAGAGATCGCCCGTTCCTTTATGGGCATTTGAGCCAGATGAGGTGAGCGTTCCCCCGATTGCAAATGAAGGATCTAATCCACAGGATTGCAAGGCGACAGTTAACATCGAAGAGGTGGTCGTCTTGCCGTGAGTTCCGGCTACAGCGATGCTGCGATCTTGCGACATTAAAGTTGCTAGCGCCTGTGCACGAGTTAATAGTGGAATCTGCAATTCACGAGCGCGTGCCAATTCTGCATTAGAAGTACCGATTGCCGTTGAATAAATAATGTAATCAGCGCCATCTACCTGGCTGGCTTTATGTTCTGGCCAAACTTGCGCACCAAGTGCTTGCAGCGCGCTTAACACCGTTGAATCTTTAGCATCAGATCCGGTAACGGTAATTCCGTGCGAGAGAGCGATTCGAGCTAAGCCGCTCATACCAGCGCCACCAATACCGATGAAGTGCAGGCGCTTGCCCGACCATTGCGAAATATCGTTAGCCATTACTTCGCCTTCACTTTCAGAGCTTCTTCCATCAGCGCTGCGATTTTTTCGCTGGCGTGTAAATCAGAAGGGTTGCCTGCGGGAGTAGCCATCTCGCAATTCTTCAGCAAACGATCTAGATGTTTCTCAATCCATTCAGGAGTAAATTCGCTCTGTTCGATAATTTCACCGCGGGATTGCTCTGTAACCAAGCGCGCATTGACTTTCTGCTCGCCATTTCCAATCGGCAGTGGAATAAAGAGCGCATACTTGCCGAGCGCATTTACTTCAGAACAGGTTACGGCGCCGCTACGAGCGATAATCAAATCTGCAGCGAGATAAGTGCCAGCCATATCTTCGATATATGAGACAGGCTTGTAATTGGGGCCGGCTTTGGGGAGTTGATTTGATTTACCAACCGCATGGAGAAGTTGTGCGCCGGTCTTGCTGAAGATAGGAAGCGAATCTGCAATCACTTTATTTAGCGCAACCGAGCCTTGCGAACCGAAAAAGATTGCAATAACTGGTGCGCTATCACTCATTCCCAACGCCGCCTTTGCCTTACTGCGCGCTGCAGACCAATCGTTGCCGCTAGCCTGCAGAGCTTTTTCGACATCTGCACGCAGTGGCAATCCAGTGATTAGTGCTCTGCTTAACCTTCCAGATTTAACCGGTTGGGCAACCGCTAAATGCTTTGTGAAGAGCGAGCCCAAGCGATTTGCTAAACCTGGCTTGGCGTTTGCCTCATGTATAACAATTGGAATATTTAATGAGCGAGCTGCCAGATATGCAGGCGCTGAAACATATCCCCCAAATCCGACCAAGAGGTCGGCGCCCTTAAGCACTGCGCGGGCTTCAAGAAATGCCTGAGTTAAAGTCGTAGGTGCGACAAAGAGTGAGAGCGAGAGTTTGCGAGGAATAACAACCTTCGAGATGTGCGAAAGTTTAAAACCAGCGGCGGGAATAAGTTGGTTTTCTAAACCTGATTTAGTTCCGAGGAATTCAATCTGATCGCCTGCGTGATTTGCGCGCCAGGTGCGGGCGACGGCTAGCGCAGGTTCGATATGCCCTGCTGTTCCACCGCCTGCAAGAACGATCTTCATGATGTGCGTAATCTACGCCGTTCTATCGCCCTCTGGAGTTCATTAGAAACTTCAGGATCGCGCAGCGCGCTGCCAAAGATATAACCGAGTCCAATATAGAGCGATATCAGCGCTGAGCCGCCGTAGGAAACAAAGGGAAGAGTTACACCGACAACTGGCAGAACACTGGTTGCAGAACCAATATTAAGAACTGTTTGTACTGCGATCCAGCATCCGATTCCGGAGCCAACGTAACGAGACATCGGATCCTTACAACGTAGTGCGATTTTGAATATTGAAAAGATTAGCGCTGCAAGTAAGGCTAGGACTGCGAGAGTGCCTAGTAATCCGAGTTCTTCACCGATTACCGCAAAGATAAAGTCGGTATGTGCTTCGGCGAGATTGCCCCACTTTTGGCGACTGCCACCTAACCCAACGCCAAAAATTCCACCCGATGCTAGTCCGAGCAAACTATGCGCCGGCTGCCAACCAGCATTTTTATACTGATCTTCTGCAAATGGATCAAGTACAACAAGAAATCTTTGGGCGCGATAGCCAGCTGTAGCAATCAACGCTGCCAACACAACTGCACCTGCTGCTACAAGAGATCCCAACAAGCGAAGTTCAACACCTGAAACAAAGAGCAGACCGCCCAATATTGCGGCAACAACACAAGCTGTACCAAGATCGCGTCCCAGCAAGATTAAGAAGATTACAACCATAAATCCTGGGGTAATGAGAGCAAAGACATTAATCCGCGTCTTACCATTCTTCTCTTGATTTGCTAGTAAATAACTCGCCCAGAGAATCAAAAGGAATTTAGCTAACTCACTTGGCTGTACATCCACAAAGGGAAGCGCGATCCAGTTGGTATTTCCATTGACCGTCTTTCCAACTCCCGGGATCTGCAGAACCGCGAGAATTGCAACTGAAATTAGTAAACCAAATCGTGCCAGCAAACGCCACTGGGCTAGCGATCTTTGCGAAAGAAATATCGCCAACGGTATAGAGAGCGCGAAGAAGAATCCTTGCCGCAGAACAATTGCAACTGCATTGCCTCTTGTATCTAGCGAATGAATTGACGACGCAGAAAAGACCATCACTAAACCAATAACCGAGAGCGCGAGAGAACTTGCCGCCAAGATATAGAAGTTATTGACTGGTTTTGCTAAGAACTTGGCTGGGGAACTCATTTAACTATCTTCTTTACCGCTGCTGCAAACCTATCTCCGCGATCGGAGTAGGAGATGAATTGATCCATTGATGCACAAGCTGGGGCGAGTAAGACTCGATCCCCCGACTTTGCGCGTTCGGCGGCAGCGCTAACGACCGCTTCCATCAGTGAATTATCTGTTCCGCCTCGTTGATATGTACTTGGTGCATCGATATAAACGATCTCAATTTCGGGTGCTTGCATTCGCAGTTCATCGGCAATTAGCTCGCGGTCGGCACCGATCAGAATGGCAACTTTAATTCTTGATTTGCACTTAGCGATAAGTTCGCGCATTTCAGAACCTTTAGCCAATCCTCCTGCGATCCAGATAGACGATAGCGCTGAGTTTAAAGATGCTGCCGTTGCATGCGGATTTGTCGCCTTTGAATCATTTACCCAAGAAACTCCATTTACATTGGCTACTTCTTCGATGCGATGTCGACCCAATGAGAATTCTTGTAGAGCGCTGCGAACTGCTTCCGGGATAACGCCAAGGGCGCGAACCAACCCTGCGGCAGCCAAAGCATTTGCCACATTATGCGGGACGGTAGGTTTAACATCAATTACTTCAGCCAGCATCGCAGCTTCCTGCGGATCGCTCACAAATGCACGATCTACTAATAGATCTTCAACTACTCCGATTTCACCTGGTGCTGGAGTATCGAGTGAGAAAAAGACTTTGCGTCCCTGCCAGTGCGCTGCTTGGTTTACGACTTCTAGATCTGCAGAGTTAAAGATTCCGGTAGATGTGCGATCTAGAATCGAGCCTTTCACGCGCGCGTACTCGGTGAAACTGCCATGCCAATCAAGATGGTCATGGGCGATATTTAAAATTGCCGCAGCCACAAAACTTGCTTCTTTTAACCAATGCAGTTGGAAAGATGAGAGCTCGAGAACAAGTACTTCGTACTTCTCGCTGCTCTCTACGCTTTCAATCACCGTGGTACCAACATTTCCGCAGGCAATCGCTGAAACTCCGCCGGCACGCAGCATCGCTGCCGCCATTTCAACAGTTGTTGTCTTGCCATTGGTTCCAGTCAAGGCGATCCACTTTTGACCAGGAACAAGTTCTGCGCGAAAGGACCAAGCTAGATCAATCTCATTTACCAAGCGGATCCCGGCTGCTTGCGCTTTAACAATGAGCAGGTGGCTCTCTTTCCAGCCTGGAGAGATAACGATAAAAGAGAATCCATCAACTTCTATTTGATCTGACTTTAAAACCTTAAAACCTTCTACCGTTTCAACTTGATCATCGGCGAAGAGAATAGATGCGCCTTTAGCGCTGAGTGATCTGGCAACTGCTATTCCAGTTACTCCAGCGCCAAGGATCAAAACACTCTCGCCCGATAAATTTATAGCCATTTCGAATCAGCCTTATGCCGTAACCCATTGCGCATAGAAGAGCCCCAACCCAGCAGCGACGCAAAGGCCAGCGATGATCCAGAAGCGAAGCACAATTGTTACTTCACCCCAACCCATTAACTCGAAGTGATGTTGCAATGGAGCCATCTTAAAGATGCGCTTTCCACCAGTGATTTTAAAGTAGGCAACTTGCAGAATTACAGAAGCGCTAATAATTACAAATAAGCCACCGAGTGGGATTAATAGAAGCTCAATTCGCAACGTTGTTGCGATACCTGCGAGGGCGCCACCAAGTGCGAGCGAACCGGTATCGCCCATAAATATCTTTGCTGGCGAAGCATTCCACCAGAGAAAACCTGCACATGCCCCGGCCATCGCAGCTGATAAGACAGCAAGATCTAGCGGATCTCGAACGAGATAACAGTTAGCGCCTGGTGAGACAGCGCAGCTTTGACCAAATTCCCAGACACCGATCAAGATGAAGGCGATAAATGTCATTACCGCAGCACCTGTAGCTAAACCATCTAAACCATCTGTGAGGTTTACACCGTTACTTGTCGCAGTAACCATGATCACTACCCAGATAACTACCAGAGTTGTCCCTAAGGTAATTGAAGTATCGCGAACCGTAGAGAGGTTCTGTGAAATTGGAGTCAACCCATCACGATCTGGAAAAAGAGTTCCTAGATAAGCAAAGGTTGCGGCAACGACAATTTGTCCAAATATCTTCTGTTTAGCACTTAAGCCAAGTGACTTCTGGCGAGAAACTTTTAGCCAATCATCTAAGAAGCCAACAAATCCCAGTCCGACCATCAGACCTAGAACTAAGAGCGCAGAGGTGGTAACTGCATTTCGCGTAATTGCGTGAGCGATGAAATATCCAACTGCTGTAGCAAAGATAATAATGATGCCGCCCATAGTTGGCGTTCCGCGCTTTGTGTGATGCGACGAAGGTCCATCATCTCTAATAATCTGTCCATAACCACGGCGGGCAAGTATGCGAATTAACCCTGGGGTTCCGAAGAGAGATAAGAATAAGGCGATCGCACCTGCGATCAGAATTTCTCTCATTTAACTCTCTCCCCCAATTTCACGGCTATTCCATTTTTCAGTGATCAGCTCTGCAACTTCCTCAAACTTTTCGGCTCGAGATGCTTTGACCAGAACTACATCTCCTTGGTTCATCTGGCTAACCAAATCCGCAGCTAACTCTTTAGAGTCAAGCAAGTGAACTGTGATAGCGCTTGAACCATCAATCTGCGCGGAATACTCTGGAGAACCCACGCAGACGAGATGGTCAATTCCTAACTCTGAAGCAAGGGTGCCAAGTCGTGAATGGTGTTGAAGTGATGACGCGCCGAGTTCATGCATCTTTCCTAAGAAAGCCCAAGATTGCCCGCCTCGTTCTTGGGCAAAGAGCACCAATGTGCGTAGCGCAGCCTCAGCCGACTCGGGACTGGAATTGTAAGAATCATTTATGAGCACGAGACCATCTAGCTCTGCAATATCCATTCGCCACTTGCTATTTAGTTCGGCGGTGGAAAGCGCTCCGGCGATGAGATCGATTGAGATTTTTAGATTTGTAGCAATCGCTGCAGCTGCAAGCGCATTCGCAACTTGATGAATTCCTACAATTCGTAGAGCAACCGAAGCGCGACCTGCTGGAGTTACTAAATCAAAGTGCGGACGGCCCTCGCGAATTTCAATATCAGTGGCACGAACATCGGCGCTATTTGTTTCGCCAAAAGTCACTGTAGCGCCTTTGTGCAATGCAGCCATCGCTGGCGTGTATTGATCGTATTGACCAAGTACTGCTATCGCTGAATCCTTTAGGGATGAGATCATCTCGGATTTCGCTTTGGCGACTAACTCTTCGGATCCAAATTCACCAACATGTGCAGTTCCGACTCTGAGAACAACTCCAATATCTGGGGTAGCCATCTGGCATAACTTTGCAATATCGCCAACGTGACGAGCTCCCATTTCCAAGATACAGAATCTGGTCTTCTCATCACATTGCAACAAGGTGATTGGAGCGCCTAGTTCATTATTAAAGTTTCCAGCAGGGGCCACGGTAGGTGCGACTGTTTCTAAGATGTGGCGAAGCAAATCTTTAGTTGTTGTCTTACCTTGAGAACCTGTTAACGCAATTACCTTTAGCTCGGGAAGGGCCTGGCGAACATGAGAAGCTAGTGAGTTAAGAGCAACCAGAACATCTTTAACGACTATGCAGCGTTCGGGAACTTCTTTAGTTACAAAGGCGAGAACTGCACCGTGCTCAAAGGCATCTGAAACAAATTTATGGCCATCTGTTTTCTCGCCAACAAGAGCGAGAAAGATTGATCCCTCAGTTGCCAGGCTTGAGTTAAAGACTGGCGCAGCTGTAACGGTGATATCGCCGCCGATTAAATCTCCGCCAACTATCTTGGCGATCTCCGATGCCTTTAGATTAATCATCTCAAACCTGCAATCGCTTCTGCCAGAACTTTGCGATCATCAAATTCTAATTTCTTTCCGGCGATCTCTTGCCCGAGTTCGTGGCCCTTACCTAAGATCGCAACCGTGTCGCCTTGCGATGCCAGAGAGATTGCGTACTCAATCGCGCTTTTGCGATCTTCAATAACTTTTGCTGGCTCAGAGACTTTTAAGTTACCAACCATCTCTTTGAGAATCTGGCTTGGATCTTCAGAGCGCGGGTTATCACTGGTGAAAACTGCGATATCGCAACCTTTAAGAAGCGCCTGCCCCATCAATGGACGTTTTGAAGAATCGCGCTCGCCCCCACAGCCAAGCACTGCAATAACTTTTCCAGATGTAAACTCGCGAATTGATTCAAGCACGTTAGAGACCGCATCTGGAGTGTGCGCATAGTCAACAAAGGCAGAGAAGTTCTGACCGAGGCTTACCTCTTCTAGGCGACCTGCTGCACCTGGCAAAGCAGGCAACGCTGCCGCAATATCGATTGGATCCACACCTGATTCAACCGCTATGGCAACGGCCATTAAAAGGTTATCTAAGTTATAGCCTCCACGAAGTTTGGTGGAAGATTCAATGAGAATCCCACCTGAGCCGCGAACTTTGAAATGTACTTGCTTTCCAGAAGTGTCAATCTCTGTAAAGTGCCAAGTGGCTTGTGGGTTTAACCGAGATAGCGAGATCACTGGAAGTTCAGTTGTTGCCGCCAACTTTGCACCGTATTTGCTATCAATATTAATCACTGCTTGATCTGCAAAGTCATAGGTAAAGAGCTTGGCTTTGGCTGCAAAGTAACTTTCGATATCTCCGTGAAAATCTAGGTGATCTTGGGTGAGGTTTGTAAAACCGACAAATGTAAAGTGTGCGCCTTGCATGCGGTGTAAGACCATGGCATGGCTAGAGACTTCCATAACTAGATGGCGCATATGTCGCTCGCGCATTACCGCTGAGAGGGCTTGCAAATCTGTGGCTTCCGGTGTGGTTCGCGAACTATCGACTGTATCTTTTCCAATACGAGTCTCAATAGTTCCGATTAGCCCGCTATCGCGCCCAGCAGCTTGGAATATTTGATAAATCAAAGTAGAAACAGTTGTCTTGCCATTTGTCCCGGTAATTCCAATACTTGCTAGATCGCGCATTGGTTCGTTGTAAAGCAGCGCCGCGATATGACCCGCAACTCGGCGCGGATCAGCCACTACAAGAACCGGAACGCCCTTAACGTGTGCCGCTCCCGCGCTATCGGTTAAAACTGCTACCGCGCCTTTACTTACTGCGCTCATTGCAAACTCTGCACCATGGCGATTGGCACCCGGTATCGCAATAAAGAGATCCCCAGATTCGACTTGAGAGTCGTTATGAGTTACTCCAGAAATTTCTATCTTTGAAAGTTCTGCTTCGTTTAGTTCGCAAGTTGCAGAAACTGCTCCAGCGACCTTCGCTAACTTTAAAGTGCTTTCGGCAAATGGTCGCATTATCTGCTCTTTAAACTCGCCTGTGATGTTGCCGCAGATTCACGACGCTCCTTCTGGCGTAGCTCTGCTTGGGTGAGCGCGACTGGAAGAACTTTTGTTCCAGTAGGAGCAACATGCTCTGATTGCAATACAAATGTCATAACCTTTTTAAATACTGGACCACCAAGTGAGCCGCCGTAGTACGCGCCCTTAGGATCTTGAATAGTTACGCTGACTACATACTTTGGAGCATCGGCTGGGGCAAAGCCAATAAATGAAGCGGTGTAGCCGCTGTAGCAACCGCAATCAACGTTGTAACGTTCGGCAGTTCCAGTTTTACCAGCAACGCGATATCCGGGTATTGCTGCACTTGGCGCGGTTCCATGTCCTGAAACTACTGATTCCATCATCAAGCGAACCTGTTGTGCCGTCTTTGCGCTAACGACTCTCTCTGTTGTGCGCGCAGTGGCTTGAGTAAATTTCCCAGTTGTATCGCTAGTGCCAGCAATAACCGTTGGAGAAACACGCACGCCATCATTTGCAATAGTTGCAAAGATGCTAGTTGCCTGCATTGCAGTAACCGAGTATCCCTGACCGAAAGCAACAGTTGGCGCTGTGGTTCCAGACCAATCCTTTACGGCATGAAATATTCCTCTAGATTCACCAGGCAACCCTGA
>JBIIRS010000148.1:0-2751 GCA_044341425.1 Candidatus Planktophila sp.
ATGCAAGGAGATTATTGATGCCTTTATCGCAACGCCATTTAGCAATGATGAGCGCCATATCCGCCGGATAGATAAGATCGCTAAATTCGAAAGAGAAAATCAGTAACTCTGTGATCCTTGGTTATTCCTTGTCCTTCAAAGCGCGTTAGCGGACGAGAGTCAGGTCGATCAATAACTCCCCCAGTAAAGAGAGTTGTTTCATTAAACTGTTCGGTAATCCATTCAGCATATGGAACCCAGTCAGTTGCGATATGAATATAGCCACCTGGCTTTAACTTCTTGGCGACTTCGCTGATAAATCTCTGATTGACGATGCGACGTTTATTGTGGCGCTTCTTTGGCCAGGGATCAGGAAAGTACAGGTGCACGCCATCAAGTGCGCCATCAGCGATCATGTAATGAAACACCTCAAAAACATCTCGCTCAATAAGCTTTACATTTGTTAGGTTAAATTCATCGAGTTGCGCCATTAACTTTCCAACGCCTGGCATATGAACTTCAACGCCTAAATAATTAGTGTTCGGATTTGCTTTTGCGATCTGCCATGTGGCCTCCCCCATGCCGTAACCAATTTCCATTACTACGGGTTGGGCTTTTGCGAAAGAGGTAGATAGATCCAATAACGACTCTTGGAACTCGATACCGAATTTGGCCCATAAAGTATCGCGGGCTAATTGCTGGGCGGGGGTGATCCGAACGCCGCGCAAGCGATAACTTCTATTGGTAACTGGTTCCACAGCACAACTCTTTCATGATTAGACTTATGAGAGCAAAACGGTCCGTTAAGCATCTAAAGGAGTTTCCGTGTCAGGCACAAATATCACGCAGATTGAAGCAGCCCAACGTTCTGAAGTTATAAAGGTTTCGAGTTACAAAATCGATCTTGATCTAACTACTGGCGCAGAGACTTTCTTGGTCAAGACAACAGTTAACTTCGCTGGGTTAAAACCTGGTGCAACAACTTTTATCGACTGTGTTGGTAAGCGCGTAATCAGCGCAAAGCTAAATGGCGCCGACTTCGATCCAAAGTTCGATGGCGAAACAGTCTTCTTGCCTGCACTAGCTGCAGATAACGTTCTAGAGATTGAACATGAAGGTATCTACTCAAACTCAGGCGAAGGTCTGCACCGTTTCGTAGATCCTGCTGATAACGAGGTTTACCTCTATACCCAGTTTGAAACTGGAGATGCCCGTCGTATGTATGCCTGCTTTGATCAACCAGATCAAAAAGCGACATTTACTATCAGCACAATCACGCCAAAGCATTGGGAAGTAATCTCGAACTACGGCATCGAAGCAACAAAGGATGTCGATGGCGATCGTAAGCACATTCAATTTGCTACATCACAGGTAATTTCCACTTATGTCACAGCGATTGTTGCCGGTGCCTATAAATCAGTTCACGATGAATACAAGGGCGAGAAGACTATTCCGCTCGGTATCTATGCCCGTAAATCTTTCTTCCAGCATGTTGATGCTGAAAATATCTTTGAAGTAACTAAGCAAGGCTTTGCCTACTTTGAAAAGACTTTCGGTCTGGCTTACCCGTTCGGTAAGTACGACCAGATCGCAGTTGCTGAATACAACTGGGGCGCGATGGAGAACGTCGGCTGCGTAACTTTCCACGAAGATGTTTTGATCTTCCGCAGCAAGGTGACAGAGCGCAACTACATCAGCCGCGCCACAACGATCCATCACGAGATGGCACATATGTGGTTTGGCGACTTGGTCACCATGAAGTGGTGGCAAGATTTGTGGCTTAACGAATCCTTTGCTGAGTGGGCTTCTTACATGTCGGTCAGCGAATCAACTCAGTACAAGCATGCTTGGACTGAATTTAACTCGGTCCGCAAAAACTGGGCCTACCGCGTAGATCAGATGACTTCTACCCACCCAATCGCAGTTGAGATGGAAGATCTCGATGCGGTGCGCACCAACTTTGACGGTATTTCATATGCCAAGGGCGCATCTGTTCTGCAACAACTAGTGGCACACGTAGGTCGCGATAACTTCATCGCCGGCTTGCGTAAGTACTTTGCCAAGCATGCTTACAAGAACACTGAGTTAAGTGATCTGATCATTGAACTAGAAGCAGCATGCGGAAAAGATTTAACTGCTTGGGTTAACACCTGGCTACGCACTGCTGGTGTAAATACCCTTCGCCCAGTAATCAAACTAGATGGCGATAAGTACGCATCTGTTTCAGTAAAGCAAGAAGTACCTCCACTGCCTGTAGGTTCAAAGGAACTTCGCCCACACCGTTTATATGTTGGTCTCTTTGATGTAAAGGGCGATGCACTTGTGCGCCGCGAAAGCATTGAGGTAGATATTGCAGGCGAACTAACTGAGATCAAAGAACTTGCGGGCAAGAACGCGGCAGATCTTTTGCTTATCAACGACCATGATCAGACCTACGCCAAGCTTCGTTTCGACGATCGCTCAGTTGAGACCATGAAAAAGTACCTTGGCCAGCTAGATGACTCACTCGCCCGCGGACTTATCTGGGCATCACTTTGGGATTCAACTCGCGATGGCGAGCTTGCCGCAAGTGATTACATCACCATCGCACTTAACGCGCTAAAGGGTGAATCAGATATATCAATGATCACAGCAACATTTATGCAGATTGATACCGCAATCTGGGCATACGTTGCACCAAAGAACCGTGAAGCAATTCGCCTTGCAGTTGCAAACGCAGCCGAAGCGTTGCTTGATGGTGCAAAGCCAGGTAGCGATCACCAACTTCAATAT
>JBIIRS010000149.1:0-2750 GCA_044341425.1 Candidatus Planktophila sp.
GAGTTAACCAGGTTGCGGTATTTACTTCGCTAGGAACAACCTCAGAGGCATCTGGCAATAAGAGCACATCGTCGTAAGTCAGCCCGAGCATCGCGACTTTGTCGTTATCGCTGCTCATGAGCCCTCCGTACTGTGGTTGAGCGCCCTAGTCTAACTTGAGATTTAAGCCCCGATTGCCTGCTTGATTTCCTGGCAGGCCAGCGTTAAATCATCTGCGAAGGCCACTTCTGTGCACTCTTCACGATCCCAGCCGGGGCCACCGAGGATAAAGCGAGGCGCAGGTCGGATTGCTGGAATATCACGGAAGAATTTTGGATCGCCATTTTTTGAAAGTTGCGCCCAGAGAAAGACGGCAGGAGGCGCGCTACGTTCAACGACGCTAGATAGGGCCTCAAGCGGGGTTCGCGCACCCATGAAATTACATTCGATTCTTGCTTCAGCAAGTGCGGCATGCAATGCATGCAAAGCCAAGCAGTGAAGTTCTTCTCCAACTGAAGCGAGCAATACTGGGGTGGAGTTAAGCGGCGTCTTTAATTGTTTAGAGCGATCGCGCAAAATGCCAGTGATAGTTTCAGAGAGTAAATGCTCTACCTCAATGCCGGTGCCGGTTTGGGCCCAGGCATCGCCAACGATAATCAGCACTGGCACTATTACTTCCTGCCAACTATCAATAACGCCATATTTTTCAATATCTTTTCGCAATATTGCGTCCACAAAATTTCGATCTAGCGAGTTTGCAGCGCTAACTATTGCGGTCACAACATCTTCACGAACTTCAAAAGTCCTTAAAATCTTTTCTACTTTAACTTCGCCCTTATGTGCCAAAGCTTGTTCGGCAGCATCTGCCGGTGCAACGCCGGCAGATATCAAACGACGCATTAGAGTTAACTTGGCGAGATCACTTGCGCAGTATCTGCGATGATCCCCGGCTTCATGGCTCGAGGGGCCAAGGCCATAGCGGCGAGCCCAGGTCCGCAGGGTCGCAGGTGCAACTCCTATGCGGCGGGCGACAGCGGCCACCGTTAAAAGCTCTTCCATGGGCTTATCGTGGCGTGAACTGGGCCACCTCACCACTTGAAACAGGCTTAATTCTCAGGATTTAAGTGACGAAACGAACAACTTTTGAAGCGATAGGTACTTGAACAACCTATGGCGCGGTTGTATGGTTGGGCTATTCAACAAGGCAAGGAGAAAATCATGGCTGAACTATCACGTCTACCGCTTCCAATCGCAGATCATTGGGAATGGCAGTACGAAGGCTCCTGCCGCGAACTTCCTGCCGAGATGTTCTTCCATCCAGATGGGGAACGCGGCCCACGCCGTCGCAATCGCGAGAACGCCGCAAAGGCTGTCTGCGCAACATGCCCGGTTATCAAGGCATGCCGCGCACATGCGCTTGCAGTACAAGAGCCATACGGAATCTGGGGCGGTTTATCTGAAGATGATCGCGCAGTATTGCTTGGCAAAGAAGAGCCAACAATTTACGAAGCATCATAAAGATTTAAATAAAAACCCCGCTAACCAAATTGGTTAGCGGGGTTTTTTAATTGCTCAGTTAGTGGCTGTGTCCTCCCGGACCATGTGAATGTCCATGTCCGCCAGCTGCATCTGCAACTTCATCTGCTGGACGCTCGTATACAACTGCTTCAGTTGTAATAAACATCGCTGCAATTGATGCCGCGTTTGCAAGTGCTGAACGAGTGACCTTAACTGGATCGATTACGCCATCTTTTGCAAGATCGCCGTAGACATCAGTTGCTGCGTTAAAGCCTTCGTGTGCCTTAAGTGCGCGAACCTTTGCAACTACTACGTAGCCTTCAAGGCCAGCATTTTCTGCAATCCAACGAAGTGGCTCATCGCAAGCCTTGCGAACTAAGCGAACGCCGACAGCCTTATCGCCAGTGAATCCGAGATCGCCTTCTAAAGCATCAGCTGCATGCACTAGTGCTGCGCCTCCACCGATAACGATTCCTTCTTCAACTGCTGCGCGGGTTGCAGAGATCGCATCTTCCAGACGGTGCTTCTTCTCTTTCAACTCAACTTCAGTGTGTGCGCCAACCTTGATTACGCAAACGCCACCAGCGAGTTTTGCAACGCGCTCTTGTAGCTTTTCGCGATCCCAGTCAGAGTCGGTGTTGGCGATCTCGTTACGGATTTCAGAAACGCGTGCAGCAACAACTGCCTTATCCCCTGCGCCATCAACGATCGTTGTTGCATCCTTGGTGATAACGATGCGACGAGCCTTACCGAGATCTTCAATATTTACCTGATCAAGCTTCATGCCGACCTCAGCTGAGATCACAGTTCCGCCGGTCAAGATTGCGATGTCTTGCAACATTGCCTTGCGGCGATCACCAAAGCCTGGCGCCTTAACTGCAGCGGAAGTAAATACTCCGCGCATACGGTTAACAACGAGAGTTGAAAGCGCTTCACCTTCAACATCTTCAGCGATGATCAGAAGTGGCTTATTTGCTTGCGCAACCTTTTCAAGAACAGGTAGCAACTCTGCGAGCGCAGAGATCTTGTTACCTGAGATCAATACAAAAGCATCCTCGAGGATTGCTTCCATACGATCTTGATCAGTTACGAAATATGGTGAGATGTAACCCTTATCGAATTGCATACCTTCAGTGAACTCGAGTTCGAGCGCTGTAGTTGACGCTTCTTCAACTGTGATTACGCCATCTTTGCCGACCTTATCCATCGCTTCAGCGATTAGCTCGCCGATAGCGCGGTCTTGGGCCGAGATA
>JBIIRS010000150.1:0-2736 GCA_044341425.1 Candidatus Planktophila sp.
CAAAGATCATGAGGCAGTTGTTGGACTTGGTGGCCTCTATGTTCTTGGCACCGAACGCCACGAATCCCGTCGTATTGATAACCAGCTGCGTGGACGTTCTGGTCGTCAAGGCGATCCAGGTGAATCTCGTTTCTATCTTTCGCTACAAGATGAGTTAATGCGCCGCTTTAATTCAGCGCTAGTTGAGCGTTTCTTATCTGCAGCCGGCCTGCCCGATAACGAACCTATCGAATCAAAGATGGTCAGCAACGCTATTCGCTCTGCACAAACCCAGGTCGAAGCGCAGAACTTCGAGATTCGTAAGAACGTTTTGAAATATGACGATGTCATGAATCGCCAGCGTGAAGTTATTTACGGTGAGCGACGTCTGGTTCTTGAAGGCGAAGATATTTCTAATCAAGTACAAACTTTCTTGGCAGATACCTTAATTGCCTATGTAAATGCCGAAACCGCTGAAGGTTATGGCGAAGATTGGGATCTAGATCGCCTCTGGCAAGCACTTAAACTTGTCTATCCAATCGGATTTACCGCTGACGAACTCATCGCAAAGATTGGCTCACGCGCTGCGCTAGATGTCGATTACTTAGCTGATCAAATTCTAGAAGATGCCACAGCAGCATATGAGAAGCGTCAGCTCGAACTGGGTGAAGGCGTAATGCGCGAATTAGAGCGCAAGGTATTGCTATCAGTGTTAGATCGTAAGTGGCGGGAACACCTTTACGAGATGGATTATCTCCAAGAAGGAATCGGGCTGCGCGCTATGGCCCAACGCGATCCATTAGTTGAGTACCAACGTGAAGGATACGAACTCTTCTCAGCGATGATGGATGGAATCAAAGAAGAGCTAGCCAGCTTGGTCTTTAACGTTGAAGTTTCTGTTCAAGGCGATGGTTCTGATGTAGTTGCAGCAGGTATCGCGGAGAAACCTGCTGACTTATCTGCTCTGCAATACACAGCAGCCGATGAGTCTGGAGTTTCCACAAAGGGTGAAATTTCACGTAACGCACAATGTCCATGCGGCTCAGGTAAGAAATTTAAACGTTGCCACGGTGCTGCTTAACTGTTTTAGAGCTAAAGTAGACGCAGTTCCGTACATAACCAACGCTTATCAACGCCTTCAAAGCGAATCACCATTGCGCGTAGTCGATCACCGTATCTAACTGTGATCGTTGATTCACAGATTCCATCTAGCGGTTGGCTCTGATGGATTGTTCTAATTCTTCCGATCTCTTTCTGGCTTCCTACCTGCTTAAGTAATTGCATGTAAATATGGCGATGACAGCGTGAAATCAGTTGTGCAGGTTGGCGGCGACCGGCCCAAATTTCCACAACGCTGACTGCAAACTTCATCGTCCAAGTATGTAAATCAGGTAACTCGCTTGCTGATGTAGGAACTGGCTCAAAGCCGGGTTCGTACTCTTCTCCAAAAGTGGTTGGAATTAAATAGAGTTTGGCGCTTTGCTGAGGGAGTGGCTCAAACTTCTTCTTATTTGCAATCTCTGAAAGTGAGTAAAGATCTAATTGAGGATGTGTCCAAAGCGCTGGATCCTCACAACTTGAAACTAGGCGTAGCTCCCTTTTAACTTCAATATATTCTCGTTGAGTTGTCATGGTGCAGGGTCGCTCTCAGTGCGAAAACCCTCATCAATTTATGGTGCTACTTCTTCTCATCCGAAAGTACGACTGTGGATAATCCAGTTACTGATGCGCTTTGATGGCATTTAGTACCCCACTATGAATACACAGAAGAAGGCAGCCCAAAGTAGATTTATCGTTGCGGTCTCACTATTTGCCGCGGCGTTAATCTCTGCCTTAGCGCTAACCGCTTTAGGAAATCGAACCGATAGCTATTGGGTGGCAAAGAACGCACTTGCACCTGGGGCAGAGATAACACGCGATCAGATCGCGCTAGTGAAGGTGGCTCTGGGGGAGAGCGCATCTAGATACATCTCAAGTCGCACAACGTTGGTCGGAAGTTTTACAACCAGAGCGCAGAGCGAAGGAGAATTAATATCTATCGATGAGGTAAGCGATCTTGCGCCAAGTCAGCGCACGCAACAAGTACCAATCGCAGTTCGTAGTTCAGATCTACCTATTGATATCTCAATCGGTGAAGCAGTTAATATCTATTGGGTTCCCGAGCCCGCAATGGGCGGAGTGCAGATAGGTGCGCCAGAAGTAGTTGTGAAGAACGCCTACATCCGATCTATCGATAGAAAATCTGCCAATTTTTCATCAGATATCGCCTTAACAATTTCGTTAATCGATTCGCAGATCATCGCCCTGCTTGATGCCACGGTGAGTGGCCGGCTAGTAATTGTTCGCGCACTGGGATAGGTATGGATTCTTTAGAAGCCCCAACAGTAATAACTGCAATTTCAGATCCGGAATTTGAAGGGTTGGTTTCACGAGCGTTATTTAGCCAAGGCTGGAACGTCGTTGCACGTGTAATGGATTTTTCAGAACTGCAAAGGGCGGTTTCGATTAACTCAGGAAAGAAACTCTTACTTATATTCTCAACAGATTTACCAGGAACGCTCGCTGCTGAAATGGAAAAGTTAGCAACTCCTGGTATTTCGCTCTTTGGTTTTGCTGATCAATCTGGAAACGATCGCGGATTCTCTAATATTTTCGTTAGGCCAAATTCACCTGATGATTTAATCCTGATCATCTTAGAAAACATTAGATCCTCCGGAGTCCGCACCCCCATGATCCACACAGCTTCCAAATGCAGGG
>JBIIRS010000151.1:0-2735 GCA_044341425.1 Candidatus Planktophila sp.
CTCCTGACCCAGATGGTTCGGGTGTGCAGCGCGCAATTAAATTTGCACTTAAAGATGCCAATCTTTCTACAAAAGATATTGTTCACTTAAACGCTCACGCAACCTCAACTCCAGCAGGCGATGTTGCTGAAGCAAATGCTCTTCGTTTAGCGCTCGGTGCAGATTCAGATCATGTTGCAGTCTCTGCGACTAAATCAATGACTGGGCATCTTCTTGGTGGCGCAGGTGCAATTGAATCCGTCTTCATTGTTAAGGCGCTACAAGAACGTCTTGCTCCCCCAACAATTAATATTGAAAACCTAGATCCTGCTGTAACTATTGATGTCGTACGCGATAAGCCACGCACCTTGCCAGCGGGTCAAATCGCTGCGCTCAATGATTCCTTTGGTTTCGGCGGCCACAACGTTGTATTGGCATTCGCAACTCTATAAACTGATTTTTATGGTCCACAACGAAGTTGATCCACGCGATCCGCTGCTTCGTATCCAGCGCTTATTAGATCCCGGCACTGATTCGCTTCTTGTTGAACGCACAGATTGCGGAATGATCGCAGCCACAGGTGCAATAAAAGGAAATCGCGTTGTTGTATTTGCCTCCGATGCCACAATTAAAAGTGGTGCGCTTGGTGTTGCAGGATCAAAGGTAATTGTTGCAGCCTACGAAGAAGCGATGGCTAAGCAGTTACCGATTATTGGTATTTGGCACTCAGGTGGTGCGCGTTTAAGCGATGGCGTTTCATCCCTCGATGCATTCGGTGAAGTCTTTCAATCAATGATTCTGGCTAGTGGTCGTATCCCACAGCTATCTCTCGTACTTGGACCAACTGCAGGCGGTGGTGCTTATGGACCCGCACTTACGGACATCGTTGTTCTTGCTCCGGAAGGACGAATCTTTGTTACTGGTCCCGACGTTGTTAAATCTGTAACCGGTGAAGATGTAGATATGGCATCCCTTGGCGGTCCCGAAGCGCACAGTAAAAATAGTGGTGTTGCACATGTAATCGCATCCTCTGAACAAGAAGCCTTTGATGAGATCCGTGATGTCACCGCGCTCTTTGCCAACCAAGGCAATATGGATACAGATTTAGAAGATCTAGATCTTTCCGTCTTTGTTCCACCAGTTTCCAAACGCAGTTATGAAGTCCATCCACTAATTGATGCGATATTGGATAAAGATGGCGAAAAATTAGAACTGCTTCCTGTCTGGGCCGAAAATATGACAACGGTGCTGGGTCGCTTCGGCGGGCGCAGCGTTGGCGTCATCGCAAATAATCCCGCACATATCGGCGGAGTTTTAGATTCAGCAGCTGGTGAGAAAGCAGCACGCTTTGTGCGCACCTGTGATGCCTTTGGTATTCCGCTAATTGTTATTGCAGATGTAACTGGCTTCTTGCCGGGTGCAGGTCAAGAGTGGGAAGGCGCGGTGCGACGTGGCGCAAAGTTGTTGCACGCCTTTGGTGAAGCAGTTGTTCCACGCGTAACTTTGATTACTCGTCGCGCATACGGTGGCGCATTTGTCGCGATGAACGCAAAATCACTTGGTGCAACTCGTGTATTTGCTTGGCCTAACGCTGAGGTTTCGGTGATGGGTGCAGTTGCCGCAGTGCGCGTGCTGCACCGTCGCATCCTTGCTGATCTTGCCCCTGAACAACGTGAGGCGATGGAGTTAGAACTCGCTGCAGAACACGACAAGATTTCTGGTGGGGTTGCTCGCGCAGTTGAAATCGGCGCCGTTGATGAAATTATCGATCCAAAGATGACTAGATCAGCACTTGCTAGAACCCTTGCTGCAGCGCCACATCGCCGCGGTGACCACGGAAATATCCCGCTCTAAGATTTAGTTTTTAAAGCGCTCGTTAACGTAATCTCTAGGTAGCGAAGTTTCATGCCCATCGGGCACGCCCATGCGCTCGATTATCTCTTCGTAACCCGCATACTTTCCGCGGAGCTCAGATTTAGTTGTACCTTTAAAACAAGTTGCGGTAAATCCCGGCGACATAGTGCAGGCAAAGAGCGACCAGGTACCGCCAGGTGCTACTTCACCGGCTTGTATGACGCCGGCCTTAATCGTGTGCTGCATAACTTGTCCTGCCGATATATCGCGACCCAATAAAATTGTGCGTGCGGTTCCGTCAGGATGAAATTCGTACAAGGCGACAGGATCGCCTTCATAGAAATGCCAGACTTCATCGAAAGTTAAAACATGTGCAGTTGATGCGCTACGCGGCGCAGTTAAGTAGAGTCCTAAACCTGCAGTGCCAGCAGGACCGCCTTCGGCAGTCTTAGCATCAGAGATATAGGTATTAATAAAGTAAGTCTCTTCAACCGGCAAAGGCTTCATCCCGAAGTAGGCAATTAACTCTTCCGGACGTGAGGCCATGAAAAAACTTTAGCCGTTATTGACGGTAAAGGTAACTGAAACAGTAGATGTGACAGTCTTTTTAATTGTGGTGGTGTCATATGCGCCGCCATCTGAAGTCATAGTTGAGTCAGGTGTGGTCACCTGGAACACACCACTCTTAACGCCGGTTACTACACCAACGCTGCTACCAACTGCCTTAGTGATTGCATCTGCACGAACCTTGGCATCTTTCATCGCTTCTTCCAACAACTGTGGGCGAAGTTCAGCCAAAGTCGAAATGTAATACTGAGGACCGTAGTTATTTACATTAACGCCAGATTGCAAAATACTTCCGATTCCTTGTGAAAGTTTAGAGACAAGTTCAACATCTTTGG
>JBIIRS010000152.1:0-2723 GCA_044341425.1 Candidatus Planktophila sp.
GCTCATAGGTGGACGATACTGGGATCGAACCAGTGACCCCCACAATGTCAATGTGGTGCTCTACCGCTGAGCCAATCGTCCGGGTCTAAAACTTCGGTATCTATTAAGTTGTGGTCGAAAGTATAGCCGAGGCTATTTAGCGCCCGAAATCGTCTTCGATACGCTCAATATCGTCTTCGCCAAAGTAAGTACCAGTCTGCACCTCAACAAAAATGACATCTTCTGATCCAATATTTTCTATTCGATGAAGATCACCGATTTCGATATCGAGTGAATCACCGGCAGACATTTCGAAGATATCTCCATTAAGAGTTATCTTCGCTTGACCTTGAACGATGAACCAATGCTCTGCGCGCTTTTCATGGCGTTGATAAGAAAGACGTTTACCTGGATTTACCCAGATGGTTTTAACTTTATGAGCATCACTTTCTTGCAAGATTTCATAACGTCCCCACGGACGTTGTGATTGATCTTCGCTCATCTTCTTCTCCAGTAGAACTGTTCTGCACTATTGCTTTTCGTTATTGGAGGTCGGAACGGGATTTGAACCCGTGTAGAGGGATTTGCAGTCCCTTGCCTCGCCTCTCGGCCATCCGACCATTCTTTATTTCTTGGAACTTACTACTATAGAAAAACCGCCACCTGAAAATTAATTCAAAGCGGCGGGTAATCCGAGCGGACGACGGGGTTCGAACCCGCGACCTGAACCTTGGCAAGGTTCCGCGCTACCAGCTGCGCTACGTCCGCATTTCGTGCGGGGGCAAATCTAGCGCAGCAGGGGGCTATCCGCCAAAGTGAGCGCTTTCACCGTAGCGTTAGGGCTATGGATCTGCGCGATGACTCGTTCTGGATGGGTCGAAGGTATGCCAGATCGCTTCTAGAAGTAACGAACGATCTTTCGCGTTTAGATGATGGAAACTTTTGGGCGGTAGCGATCTCCTTTGAAGGAGAAGTGAATCTTGCAAGGTTTCAATCTAACTTCGAGGCAGATTTTCCATTTAGCGGTTCGCATTGGAAGCCCTTGGAAGGCGATTGGGTCTCATCGCTCAGAAAAGATCAGTACGGCAAGTATGTAGAAAATATAAGAAGTTCGATATCAGATGGTTGGGTGTATCAAGTCAACGCTTGTCGTCAGTTGCAGATTGCGTCAGATCGAGAAGAACTTGCTTCGCTCTTTGGCAAATTGCTGAGCGATAACCCCGCTCCACATGCCGCATATTTCTCAATCCCGCAATTGAAAATTGCATCCGCATCACCCGAACTCTTTTTGTCACGTGACGGTTCGTCTGTGAAGACTTCACCGATAAAAGGCACTCAAACTTTGGGCGAACAGGGGTTTGGTAACAAAGATCAATCTGAAAACGTGATGATTGTTGATTTAATGCGCAATGATTTTGGGCGCATCTGTGAGCCTGGCTCCGTGGATGTTGCACAACTACTTCGTAGCGAGGAACATCCCGGTCTGCGCCACTTGGTCTCCGACGTTGTCGGCGAACTGAGGAAAGATATCTCTTGGTCGGAAATTTTTCAGGCCTTACTTCCTGCAGGATCTATTAGTGGAGCTCCAAAGAGTTCTGCGCTATCTGTAATTGCAGAAAATGAAGAGATTAAACGCGGCCCCTACTGTGGTGTGCTGGGCTGGGTAGAAGGAGATAGAGCCGAACTCTCGGTTGCGATTCGCATCTTCTGGCAGGAAAACGATGGGTTTCTAAAGTTTGGAACCGGAGCTGGAATAACCTACGGAAGCGATCCAGTTTCAGAATGGGACGAAACACAGTTAAAGGCCAAACGATTAATTTCTATTGCGGGAGGATCGATCAAATGAAGATCTGGCTCAACGATCAAATCTGCGACTCTCAATTGATAGAGATTGACTCTGATGGCTGGCCGGTAGGCAGCGGTGTTTTCGAAACTATCCGAACCGAAAACGCTGAAGTTTTCGAATTAGCGCGCCATATGCGTCGCGCAGCAACTGCGGCAAGAAAGTATGAGATCACGTTACCCAGCGAAGATCAGATCAGAATTGCAATAGCAACCCTACTTTCAGAAGAACCTCATCAGATCGGCCGATTGAGATTACTCTTCTCAAAGGAATGGTTTGTTGCTGTACACCAAAGTTATGTTGAGATCGCCGAGCCGGCAAAACTAACAGTCATAGATGAGAGCAGATTGGTTGACCCAATCGCATTTAAAACTTTTCCATATAGCCACCGAACTGGCTTGCTGCAGTTAGCGCAGAGAGATGGTTTCGACGAGATCATCTGCGTAAATGAATTAGGTGAGATAACTGAAGGTGCGGTTTCAAATTTTCTTTTCCGAATTGATGGAAAATGGATAACCACCCCACTTAGCGCGGGAGTTTTGCCAGGAGTACAGCGGGCCATAGTTATCGAAAGATGCGGGGTTACCGTTCAATCATTGACGCGTAATGACATGGAACGTGTGGAGTCAGCGATAGTTATTTCAAGTCTAAAAATTGGTCTAGCCGTTGCATCAATCGACAATCGCGGTCTCGTTTTTGATGAGCATTGTCGTTTATTCCTTGATCAAATACGCGCCCAGACGCATTCTCATTCGGTAGGCTAGGAACATGTCCCAGCTCTCGATCACCGTAGATGGTCGCGCCGTAAGCGTTGCAGATGACCAACGTCCTACCCATCTCTTCGCCGAAAACAAAGAGATAGTCGTCTGCAAGATAAATGGTGAGCTAAAAGATCTTTGGA
>JBIIRS010000034.1:0-10119 GCA_044341425.1 Candidatus Planktophila sp.
CATGAGTAATCGCCTGATTTCTGCGCCACCCCTTGCTGAGTTACAAAAACACCGTAGCGAGAAATGGCGCGGCTTTACCCATGACATTCTTCCTTTGCCTGTAGCCGAGATGGATTTTCCGGTTGCTCAGGAGATTCGTGAAGTTTTATCTGAAATGATTTTGACCTCAGATATGGGTTATCTCGGAGCAATTCCTGAGATGGGTACTTCTTTTTCAGGTTTCGCAAAGCGACGTTGGAACTGGGATGTTGAACCAACCTTTGTTCGCATCGCAACCGATGTTGGTGTTGCTGTAGTCGAACTACTGCGCGTCTTTGCCAAGCCTGGCGATAAAGTCTTGATTAGCTCACCTGTCTATCAAAACTTCTACACCTGGATTAATGAAACCAAAATTGCCATGGTTGATATTCCTTTTGTAAAGAACGCAGAAGAAGTCGATGGAACCGGTTGGAGCCACGACTGGGCTGGCATTGAGAAGGCTTATCAAAGTGGATTAAAGGTTCATTTACTCTGCAGCCCCCACAATCCGATGGGGAAGGTGTATACCCGCGAAGACCTACTTCGAATTATCGCTTTAGCAAAGCAACATGGCGTGACAGTTATTTCTGATGAAATCCATGCACCTCTAACCTTTAAGGAGCAGCCATTTACTCCTCTTCTCGCCCTTGGTGATGACGCTGCTGAGGTAGGAGTTGCTGTTACCGCCGCAAGTAAAGGCTGGAATATCGCAGGTCTAAAGTGCGCAATTATCGTTTCGCAAAGTGCGAAGATGCATGAGAAGTTAAATGAACTTCCACCTGCCTTGCACTATCGCGCTTCATTGCTTGGAGCATTTGCAACAGTTGCCGCTTTTGAAAAGGGTGATCTTTGGTTAGATAAAGTCATTGAGCAACTTGATCAAAATAGAAAATTAGTCGCTGAACTCATTAAAAGTAAAGTTCCATCAATTGGTTACACAATTCCACATTGCTCGTATCTAGCCTGGCTTGATGTAAGTAAGTTAAATCTCGGCGAAGATCCAGGCGCTGCGATATTGGAGAGAGCAAAAGTAGCCTTCAATCCGGGCCATATCTACGGCGCGCTTGGTAAAGATTATGTTCGCCTGAACTTTGCAACAAGCCCTGAGATAATTACCGAAGCCTTCGATCGCATGGCACGCGCGCTTTAACTCCGCTATGACTTCCGATAATAAATACGATGCGATTGTTGTCGGTGGTGGCCATAATGGACTGGTAGCTGCAACTTATCTAGCAAAGGCGAGTAAGCGAGTACTTCTCTTGGAACGTGCCTCCGAGTTAGGTGGAGCCACCACTAGTGTGCGGCCTTTCCCTGAATACGATGCGCGTCTTTCTAGATATTCATATCTGGTTTCGCTCTTACCCGACCAGATAGTTGCAGATTTAGGAATTAACTTTAAGACTTTAGAACGATCGATCGCTTCTTATACGCCCTATAAAAGAGGAGCCAAAGATGGTGGTTTGTTAATCTCTCAAAACTGGGATAACCGAACTGCCGATAGTTTTCGTGAGTTAACCGGTGGCGATCAAGAAGGCAAGAAGTGGCAAGAGTTCTATAACGAGATCGCAGTACTTGCCGCGCGAATTGCCCCGTACATGTTGCAACCACTTAAATCTGCAGTTGATTTGAAATCCGAGATCGCTCTTCCTGAAGTTTGGAAGTACATGATGGAACGACCAATTGGTGAGGTAATTAAAGAGCGCTTCCAAGATGATGTGGTTCGCGGTGTAGTGCTAACCGATGCACTTATTGGAACTTTCACATCTGCTCAAGATTTACAGGCAAATCGCTGCTTCTTGTATCACTTGATCGGTAACGGCACCGGGCAATGGCGAGTCCCACAAGGCGGTATGGGCGCATTTGTCACCGAGTTAAATCGCGTTGCGCTTTTAAACGGTGTAGAAATTAAATTAGATTCTCAAGTTGTTGAGATTGATTCAAGCTCCAACGGTGTTGCGGTTACTACTTCATCTGGAGGTAAATACATAGCCGCCGATCTCTTATTTGCAGGGGCACCGCAAACTCTGGCGAAATTACGAGGCCAGAGCGCTCCTTCATCTCTTGAAGGATCGCAGATGAAAATTAATATGCTGCTATCTAGACTTCCACGATTAAAATCTGGAGTCGATCCGATGCTGGCGTTTGCTGGAACCTTCCATATTAACGAGACATATTCACAGTTAGAAGACGCTTATCAAGTTGCAAAGCGTGGTGATATCCCAAGTGATCTACCACTTGAAATGTATTGCCATACCTTGACCGATCCAACAATTCTTTCGCCAGAGTTAAGCCAACGCGGATTCCATACCTTGACCCTCTTTGGTTTACACACACCGGCTGCGCTCTTTGATGCAGATCCAAGTGGAGCAAAAGATGCAGCTAAGACCGCTGCGATTTCCAGCCTAAACCAATATTTAGAAGATCCAATCGAATCTGTACTTGCTATCTGTGGCGATGGCTCACTTGCCATCGAAGTAAAATCTCCTCTAGATCTCGATAACGATCTTGGCCTACCGCGCGGAAATATCTTCCACCGCGATTTAGATTTCCCATTTATAGATGGAACAGAACTCTCTGCGCTTAAATGGGGATCTGAAACTGATGATGCCCACATATTTTTGGCCGGTGCTGGTGCGCGACGCGGCGGTGGCGTAAGCGGTATCGCTGGCCATAATGCTGCGATGGCAGTGCTGGCAAAGGATTAGGCTTAGTCCATGAATCTAGATAAAGGGCTAAGCCCCGAGACGATCGCAATAACTGCCGGCCGTCCAGCAGTTGGTCCAGATAGCGCTTTAAATCAGCCGATCTCACTTAACTCAACCTTTGTCGCAGGTGGCGCAGTTGGTTATGGTCGCTATGGAAATGAGACTTGGTTAGCGCTAGAAGAAGCGATCAGCGCGCTAGAAGGTGGACGAACTCTTGCTTACTCATCTGGAATGGCTGCAGTTACCGCAGTCTTTTCAACGCTTCCAGTTGGAGCAAAGGTAATCGCTTCTAATCAAGGTTATTCCGGCACGATGACTCTTCTAAACAACTATGCAACAGCAAATCGCTTACAGGTTTCCTTTGTATCAGTTACAAGTACTTCTGAAGTTATCAACGAGCTGCCAGGTGCGACTCTGCTCTGGATCGAATCTCCAACGAATCCAGGTCTTGAAGTTGCAGATCTTCCTGCGCTAATAAAAGCGGCTAAGGATAAAGGCGTAACGGTTGCGGTAGATAACACCTTTGCTACTGCTCTAAGCCAACAACCGCTCGCCCTTGGAGCAGATATCGTCATGAACTCTGTGACCAAGTATTTAGCTGGGCATAGCGATGTTGTTCTCGGCTCACTGAGCACTACAGATGCGGCGCAGTTTAAAACTTTGGAAGATGCGCGCAAATTTAATGGATCTATTCCAGGCCCATTTGAAGCTTGGCTGGCACTGCGCGGTATTCGCACCTTCCCGCTGCGTTTCCAGAAGTCCTGCGAAAACGCTCTTGAACTTGCAAAACGCCTAAGCGCGCACCCATTGGTTAAAGGTGTTAGGTATCCAGGTCTGCCAACTGATTCGCAACATGAAAAAGCGAAAGCCTTTATGAAAAGCTTCGGAGCAATAGTTTCATTCGAGTACGTTGGTAGCGCAGCAAGTACGGATAAAGTCTGCGCATCTTCCAAGATAGTTACTTATGCCACCAGCCTTGGCGGAGTTGAATCTCTGTGGGAGCGACGTCGTCGCTGGCCCATCGAAAGTTCTAGCGTCCCAGAAACCCTGATCCGTCTCTCTGTCGGTTGCGAAAACGTTGAAGACCTTTGGGCTGATATCGACTCAGCGTTGCACGCTGCTAAATAAGGAAATTCTTCGCGTTAGGTAGTATTTTTAGGTTATGAAATTCTTCCGCAGAGCGTTGGCGTTCTTCGCCGTGCTGGCTGTCGCTTTTCAGGCGGTAGGAAGTTTTCTTTCATGGGCACAGCGCCAAGAAGATGCTCCAGCAGATGCCTGGATCGATGAAGATGAAGATGAATTAGAGGATGCATAAGTGAGCGCTACTGAATACATCCCTGGTACATGCAATATTGGTGGGGGAGAGCTCACTCGCCGCCGCGTAGTTGCACTTCTCGGCTTAATTCTCACCTTATCTTCGGCGGCGACTTTGATCTCTACTGAAGCAAGCCGTCAATCACGCCTTGGAATTTTCTTGCCGGCACTTGTCATGTCAGTTGGTTGGGTGCAATCTCGTAAACGCTTCTGTCTTGCTTATGGATTTGCGGGAACCTTTAACTTTGGTTCACTTGGAAAACTCTCGAAGGTATCAGATCAAGCAGCGCGCACTGCAGACCGAAAAACTGCGATTAAGATCTTGGCACAGAGCGCTCTATACGCGATGTTGATCACCGCAGCGCTAGTAGCGCTACCTCTTTAATATTAGTAATTTCTAGCCTAGCCCTATCCAAAGTAGATAAAAAGTGGAATGGTTGTAACTACAAAGTAGCTACATAGGGAGAGAATATGAAAATTGTTATTCATGCCCGTCACGCCGAACTTGCTGAAGATTTTCGCGAGATCGCTCAAGAAAAGTTAATTAGCATGGAGAGATTTAGCGTCACAATTGATCGAGTTGAAGTTGAGATATTGCATGAACAGAATCCACGCCAAGGAAAACGCGCACATCGCGTGATTTTAACTTCCCATGGTTCAGGGCCGCTGATGCGCGCAGAAGCAGCCGAATTTAATGATCTTGCGGCATTTGATGCAGCGATTAAGAATTTTGAACTACAAATTCGTAAGCATCATGAGAAATCAAAGAGCCACAATCGCGAAACTTTGCGGAATAAGCCTCTTGCAGATGAAGGCTAATTCGAACCAGGGTTTGGTGAAACACCAGCTTGTGGTTTCTTACTCTTCTCCATACGCGGTCCTTTAGCAGGAGGAGTTGGTTGCACTGGAGCAGGTCCGAGCGCTTCGATAGCAGCATCTCTAATTGCAGTAGCTGCAATAACCGCGCTCTGCTTCGCTACCGCGCTTTGACGTCTCTGGAGTTGGGTTTGACCAGGTGCGCTAAGCGATTTTGCATCAGATAAGGCTTTTTCAACGCTCTCTTTAAAAGCCTTATTAATCGCCCGTCTGGCAGCCTCGTAAGCCTTTACCTCTTCATAAAATATTCTTTGATCTTGCTTAAATTTCTCCATTGCAGATTTAAATTCTTTACTTACTTCAGTTGGAGCAGGAGAGTTTGTATTCTTATTATCTGCGCTTACTAATGGCGTAGCCAAAAGTGAGAAGGCGATGACGAGTGCAGTTACTGCTGCAGTTCTACTCTTTTTCACCCATCGCCACTTTCTCGAAAATTACCTTTGTTGGTTAGCCCAAGTATCAAGGCTAATTTTGTGAAATTTCGGTGAAAACACCGTTATTGAGCAAATTCTTAATTGAGGCTTGGCTATTTGATCGCCGGCATGAAAGGCTTAGCGGATGGCTGAGATGATTTTAATCGTAGATGACGAAGCCGGAGTTCGCGAGTTGCTGGGTGATGCCCTGCGCATCGCTGGATTTGAGACATCTACCGCATCCGATGGAATGTCGGCGCTGACTGCAATTCGCAATAAGAAGCCAGACCTTTTAATTATCGATATCAATATGCCGCTCATGGATGGTTTTGAATTAGTTGAAAGACTGCGTTCTACTGGAGATAACACTCCTGCCTTGATGCTTAGCGCTCGGGCCGACCGTGCAGATGTCACGCGTGGCTTAACTCTTGGCGCAGATGATTATGTGACAAAGCCATTTGGATTAGAAGAACTGCTCCTACGAGTAAAGGCAATTTTGCGCCGCTCGCAGATTTCTACATCAAGCAGCGCTGATCTAATCTGCGGTCCAATTAAGTTAGATGAGGCAAGCCACACCGTAACTTTTGCTGGCGAGTTAGTTGATCTCTCCCCAACTGAATTTAGGCTCTTACAGGTTTTAGTTGAGAATAAGAATCGAGTTCTAAGCAAGAGTTTGCTACTTGATGAAGTATGGGGAATTACCTTTGAATCCGAAAGTACCGTTGCCGACACCTATATCTCCTATCTGCGCAAGAAATTACATCGCGATGGCTTTGAGGGTATTAAGACGGTGCGAGGCGTTGGCTTTGTAATTCAGGAGCCAAAGCTAGAAGCCAAAGCTTGAGCACAAGTAAGAATGAAAAAATCCAGCAGTAAGTTTGCCGTAATTTCAATAATTCTTACGACGGTACTTTCAATTCTAATTGGGGGGTATGCAACCCTTGCGGCCAGAAGTGCAGATTTAGCAGAGATTGATCAATCTCTACAAAAAGTCGTAACCCGAGTTAACTCTTTTCCATCAGAAGCTATTTCAGCGGCGATCTTGACGATTGAAGATGAAAGCTTGGATTTAACCTTATCGCTGGTTACGCAAGAAGGTGATGAGACGATAATCAACGAGTCGAAGTTGATTTATCCTGGCATGACCAACCTGGTTCTGGTGCGAAAGGGTTTGGCAGGCGCCGTTTCTGCAGAGATATCTACAGAATTTCGCTTCCAATCAGTTGCAATTGCAGGTGGAGATTATCTAGTTATCGCATCTTCGCTCGATGATTTGAACGAGAATTTTCAATCCAATCTAAAAAATCTTGGTTTATTTACTGCCGTCGCAGATGCGCTAGCGATCCTCTTCTCCATCTACTTCCTGCGCCGCCATAACCGCGGCTTAGATGCCAAAGCCCTGCAACGGATGCAGAGATTTCTAGGAGATGCCTCGCACGAGTTAAGAACTCCGCTGACCGTCATTAAGGGCTACAACGAGATGCTTAGTAAGGGTCAATTCACAGAAGCACCCGATCAAGCTCGAGCATTTTCTAGAGTTAGTTCTGAAATTGAGCGGATGGAGAGCCTGATCCATGATCTCTTACTTCTTGCCGAACTCGGCGAAAGCAGACCAGTAAATTTCACTGAAGTAGATTTCGACGAACTCGTTAAAGCTCATCTCCATGATTTTCAGGTTCTAAATAAGTCTCGCACGATAACCACCTCAATCCCTGATGATGTTTTCGTTCAGGGCTCGCGAGAACATCTCAATCGTTTAATTCAAAATTGCCTCTCAAACATTGTTCGCCATACCCCAGTTGATGCGCCGGTTTCAGTATCACTTCGCAATATTGGAAAACGCGCTGAATTAACTATTGAAGATGGCGGGCCAGGTCTGCCTGAATCTGCTTATGGAAGTGAGATAAAGGCGATGAATAGATTTGATCCTTCGCGCTCCCGAGAAAGTGGTGGTTCAGGCCTAGGTCTGAGCATCATTGCAGCAATCGTTTTGGAACATCACGGAGAACTTGAATTAAGTAAGAGTCGATTAGGTGGCTTGGCAGTTACAGTCAAGGTACCGATTTAACTTAACCTGTCGGAACCGATTATTACGGTACTTTAATTACATGGCTACACCGCTTGCTGAAGCGCTCAACGAAATAGCAGAGCGGCTCAGTAATTCAGATAACTTTGTCCGACTCGTTCTCTCGGGCCGTAGACGCAATATGCAGACACCAAATGAACGAATCGATGTTAAGCCAGTATTAATTAAAGGTGAAATTAAATATCAGGTAGCCCAGAGCGATGGGCGAGCAATGACGACAAAGAATTACTCTCCTCAAGAATTTCTAAAACTAGGTCTTCTAGAGGCTGGCTTTGCCAATATCCACCTTGAAGAGAGGGAGCAATCAATTTCCCTTCGAATTACCAAGAAAGGAGAGGCGTTGCTTAACCGTGCGCGCGGTGAATTTACCGCAGATCTTTCACACGATCGCAATAAGAGCAGGTTGCTTGATCCGGCAGACCCTTTCTTAATCGAAATTGGGATCTCAGATTCTGGCGGAAAAATTAAGGCCAGCAAAAATGATAAGTATTTACAAGTGGAAGAGTTTCTTCGAATATTAATTCCTTCTCTGAATTCAGCAATCGAAGCTGGGCATATAGAAAAACCAGAAACAAATAAACCTTTGACTATCGTAGATCTGGGTTGTGGCCATGCTTACCTAACCTTTGCTGCTCATCAATACCTACGAAATGAAGGAATTGCGGTCAAGGTAATCGGTATTGATATTCGAGAAAGTGCGCGAATTAGAAATAATGAGATTGCAAAGAAGCTAGGTATTGCAAACTCGATTGAGTTTAGAGCTGAAGAAATTTCGGAGACGACCCTGAAGAGCGCTGACGTCGCTATAGCTCTACACGCCTGTGATACCGCAACTGATGATGCTCTTGCCTGGTCAGTTACAACCGGTGCCAAACTTGTTTTGGTTGCGCCATGTTGCCATCACGATATTCAAGCCCAGATGGTTGAGATTCCTGAACCTTGGTCGATGATTACCAAGAACGGAATCATGAAGGAGAGACTGGGTGATTTGATAACCGATGGATTGCGGATACAGATCATGAAGTTATCTGGCTATCGCGTCGAGGCGATTGAATTTATCGGGGGAGAGCACACCCCACGAAATTTGATGATTCGCGCAGTAAAGACCGGTGCAGTTGCCGATTCTTCAGAGCAGAATCGATATCAAGAGATGCTCTCGCTCTGGAAAGTTAAGCCTGCGCTAGCAGCCCTTATCAACCGTTAGACTTACATGCATGTCTAAAGTCCTTGCATCTCTTCCAGTCGGCGAAAAAGTCGGCATCGCATTCTCTGGCGGCCTAGATACTTCGGTAGCTGTTGCTTGGATGCGCGATAAAGGTGCGATTCCATGTACTTACACAGCAGACCTTGGCCAATACGATGAGACAGATATCGACACCGTTCCGGTGCGCGCTAAAGAATATGGCGCAGAGATTGCTCGCCTAGTAGATTGCAAAACTTCTTTAGTTGAAGAAGGCCTAGCGGCAATCGCTTGCGGTGCATTTCATATCCGCTCTGGCGGAAAACAATATTTCAATACAACACCACTCGGTCGCGCGGTCACAGGTACTTTGCTGGTGCGTGCGATGCTGCAAGATTCTGTTGAAATTTGGGGCGATGGTTCTACCTACAAAGGAAACGATATTGAACGTTTCTATCGTTACGGGTTACTTGCAAATCCAAATCTTAGAATTTATAAGCCCTGGTTAGATGCTGACTTTGTTCGTGAACTCGGTGGCCGCAAGGAAATGTCACAGTGGCTAGTTGCTCACAACTTCCCATATCGCGACAGCGCAGAAAAGGCCTATTCAACCGATGCCAATATCTTGGGCGCGACACACGAAGCAAAAGATCTTGAAAACCTGGACGTCTCGATCGAGATCGTAAATCCAATTATGGGAGTTAAGTTCTGGGATTCCTCAGTATCAATTGCATCAGAAGATGTGAAGATTCAATTCGTCCAAGGCCGCCCGGTTGCAATTAACGGAAAAGATTTCACTGACGTTGTTGAGCTAATGAAAGCCGCTAACGAGATCGGCGGTCGTCATGGTCTTGGTATGGCAGATCAAATCGAGAACCGAATTATTGAAGCAAAGAGCCGCGGCATTTACGAAGCACCAGGTATGGCGCTCTTATTTATCGCCTACGAGCGCTTGTTAAGTGCAATCCATAACGAAGACACAATTGCTAACTATCACGCCGAAGGTCGTCGCTTAGGACGCTTGCTTTACGAAGGTCGCTGGCTAGATCCACAATCGCTGATGTTGCGTGAATCGCTGCAACGTTGGGTTGCTTCAGCGGTAACTGGTGAAGTAACAATTCGTCTGCGTCGCGGAGATGATTTCTCGATCATCAATACAACCGGGCCGGCACTTAGCTACCATCCTGAAAAACTTTCTATGGAGCGCACTGAAAACGCAGCCTTTGGTCCAGTTGATCGCATAGGACAGCTAACTATGAGAAATCTTGATATCGCTGATACTCGCGCCAAGCTTGAGATGTACCGCGATCAAGGCCAACTCGGTTCTGGAGAATTTAAATTAATTCAAGAAATTGGCGAAGGAGAAAATAAGTAATGAAAAAGGTATTTGCACTACTTGCTGTATCAGCCCTATTACTTACCGGATGTGGAGAAAAAGAAGTGAGCGCTTCATCAGATAACTTGCCAACAGTCACAACTAATCAAGGAGAAGCGCCAACAATTGGGGCTCCTGTCGGTAACCCACCA
>JBIIRS010000153.1:0-2675 GCA_044341425.1 Candidatus Planktophila sp.
AAAGATGCGCGCACAGCACTTGGTCCGCTGCCGCTTAATTCGGCAACTGGCGCCTTGTTCTCGCTATGCGATGCTGTTGTCGACCGATCTGCCTGATTTCAAAAGATCCGTTGCCAGCGTAATTAGCGCTAACCAGATAAAGATAAATCCCACCCAACGAGCAGTAGGCATCGCTTCATTATTAACCCAAACACCGATCGAAAATTGAATCGTCGGAGTTATATATTGCATAAGCCCGATTGTTGAATATGGCAGACGTGTAGTTGATCCGTTAAATAACAACAAAGGAATAGCGGTAACTGCGCCTGCGCTAATCAAAAGAATTGTTAAGCCTGCGCCGCTGCCAAACTGTCCTTCACCCTTTGATCCAATAAAGATGAGATAACCGCAGTAAGGAATAAAGGCGATCATCGTTTCGATCGCCAAACCTTCTAGCGCACCAAGGCCAAGTTGCTTCTTAACTAGTCCATAAGTGCCCCAAGAGAGCGCTAGTCCGAGCGCTACCCAAGGTAGGCGACCGTAATCCACGGTAAGAATGATTACGCCAACGGATGCGATTGAAACCGCTACCCACTGAAGCCTGCGCATCTTCTCTTTCAATAGAACTACGCCAAAGGCGATGATGATTAAAGGATTTATGTAATAGCCCAGCGATGCCTCAACAACGTGATCGTTATTGGTTGCCCAGATATAAATCAACCAGTTGATGGAGATAAGAACTGAGGCAAGGAATAACTTGATTGCCACCTTTGGGCGGCGAAAAGTGGCCAAGGTCGATTTGAGGGCGTGAGTAATTGCCAGAACAATTAGACAGAAGACCAGAGTCCAGACAGCGCGGTGCGAAACGATTTCAAGCGGGTTAGCAGGTTCGAGCAGCGGCCAATAGAGAGGAAACATTCCCCACAATACATATGCGCTAACCCCATAAATGAGGCCGAGCTTCTGCGTTTTCAATTAACGGAAATTCACAAATTGAACTGCGAACTCCCACTTACCCTCTTTGATCATCGCCATCGTGGTCTGTAGGTCATCACGGCTCTTACTGGTGACGCGTAGTTCATCACCTTGGATCTGAGATTTAACAGACTTTGGACCTTCATCACGTAAAAACTTAGCGATCTTCTTGGCGTTCTCAGTTGAGATACCTTCTTTGAGCGGGCAAGAGATCTTGTAGATCTTTCCAGAAAGTTGTGGCTCGCCTGGATCAATATGCTTTAATGAAACTCCGCGCTTAATCATTTTATCTTTGATGACATCTAGAGTCGCCTTAGCACGTTCTTCGGTATCGGCTTCAATATTGATCTTTTCGCCGGCCATCTCAATCTTTGCGCCGGTATTCTTAAAATCAAAGCGCGTATCAATCTCGCGGATCGCTTGGTTGATCGCGTTATCAAGCTCCATACGATCAATCTTTGAAACTACATCGAAACTGCTATCAGCCATTGCGGCCCTCCCAAAAGCGGTCAAGATCACCTTGAATAGCGCAAGGTTATCGCGCTTGGCAGGATTAATAAAGTTTATAAGAAGTAGAATTAGCCCATGCGCACTCGACAGATTATTGCTTTAGCGGGAGCCATTTTCCTTGTGTTTTCAGCATCGCCAGCGTCAGCGCACACGGTGCTAGTTAACTCAATCCCTCAGAGTGAATCAGTGATTAGTTCACTTCCACCAGAAATTAACATCACCTTTGCGGAAGATTTGATTGATATCGGTAACTCTAATTCCATTGCGGTTCTTGATTCATCTGGTGAAGATATGAGCCAAGGAGAGATTTTAGTCGCTGGTCCAACGCTTTCCAAAGCGCTAAGACCGAGCGATAAAGCTGGAGAGTATAAAGTCGAGTATCGCGCAGTTGCCGCTGACGGCCATGTAATCAAGGGCGAATTTACTTTCACAGTTGATGCTTCGGGTACAACAACTTCAGAGATTAAATCTAAACCGCTAACCTCTCCACCGACACCTTCAGAGAAAAAACTTTCTATCTATTTAGTGCTTAGCGTTACTGCCATTGTTGGTGGCTTACTAATCTTGATTTTTATCTGGAAAAAGCAGGCAAAATAGCCGATTACCCCTCACTAAAAATTTGAGGTAATCTTGCGCCCGCCGTAAAAGAATGACCCTGGCGGGTTGCCCGAGCGGCCAATGGGAGGGGACTGTAAATCCCCCGGCTCTGCCTTCGAAGGTTCAAATCCTTCACCCGCCACCAAATTTCGTGGCTATCCGCTAATTCAAATCTATTGCGGATGGCACTCTTGGGTGTAAGTCTTCTCTGATGAAATCTCAACGCAAACCGGGTACTTGGCCATCTCCACTAACAGCAGAGATGCTTGCGGATGCAGGTAATTTCAATATGTTCTCGCAAGTTGTTGGCGATGATATTTGGTGGGATGAGATGCGACCTTCTCAGGACGGCCGAACCATCGTTGTGAGCCGTCTGCATGGTGATCTCTTTTCTTCTCCATGGAGCGCATCAACTCAAGTCCATGAAATGGGCGGAAAGAGTTGGTACGGAATAGTTCGTGATGGAAAAAGTTTCCTCTACTTTTTAAATAAGAGCGATCAACGTATTTACTGCACCGAGATTGGTGGCATACCCGAAGCAATAACTCCAATTGTGCCAGCGACTGAAATCCATCGTTATGCAGAAATGATTTCAGTAGGCGGAGAAATTTGGT
>JBIIRS010000154.1:0-2653 GCA_044341425.1 Candidatus Planktophila sp.
TTCTTCTACTGAAAGTTCTAGATCAAGTTGCGGTGCAGATGTGATTTCGCCGGTTCGCAAGAAACGTAGAACTTGTGCCAGATTTGGAAAAGTAAAGATCTGCATCTGCGTCATTAGCGATGCTTCACCATAGTTTTCTGGTGAAACAAGTGCCCGTTTGATCCCCGATTTATATGCCGCAATCAGAGCGGGCAGTACCCCGCGAACAGAACGGATACGGCCATCAAGTGCGAGCTCGCCCAAGATAACAACGCCTTCGAGCGGTTCTTGCGGTAGCGCACCGTGGGCAATCAAGATTGCTAGCGCAATAGAAAGATCAAAACCCGAACCGCTCTTTGGTAACCATGCTGGCGATAGCGAGACCGTTACTTTCTTATTTGGCCAAACTTCATTTGAGTTAATTAGCGCTGCACGCACTCGATCGCGAGATTCGTTGAGCGCAGCATCCGGCAATCCAAGTAACGAATACATCGGCAGACCATCTGCGATATCAACTTCAACTGTGACAATCGCACCGTCGAGGCCATGAAGTGCGACGCAAGTAGTTTGGCCAAGGCTCATAGAATCGCCCCTCGATATTCCAAGGTATGTGCTCCATCAACTGCGATAAGAACTGCCACAACATCGATCGCGTATTCGCAACCTAGACATCCGTGGGTTGCTAGCCAGGCAAGTGCCAAACGTTGCATGCGATGGGCTTTATCGCGATTGATTGCTTCGAAGGGATGGCCAAAGGCAAGTGAGGAACGAGTCTTTACTTCGATAAAGTGAAATATGCCATCGCTGCTTAACGAAACTAGATCTATCTCGCCTTCGCGCACCCGCCAGTTTCGGTCCAGAATTTCATCACCGCGCGCAGTTAAGTGATCAGCGGTTACTTGCTCGCCAAATGCGCCAGTCTTTTGATTGTTCTTCTTCTCGCCTACTTTGCCCATGGCGCGCAGGTTAGAGAAAGGTCCAGACAGTTAATCCAAAGTTGAAAGCGCTTGTGGGTAATTATTAAAGGAGCGCTGCGATATTTGCGAAAGAACGGCGGTGTTCTATGCACGGACCGTGTTCTTGCAACGCTTCGGTATGGGCTTTGGTGATATAGCCCTTATGTTTAGCAAAACCGTAATCTGGAAAAGTTATATCTAGTTCGCGCATTGCGCGATCACGCGTAACTTTGGCGATAATCGATGCGGCGCTAATACAGGTGACGACTTGGTCGCCTTTCCAAACTGCCACATTGGGAATCGCTAAACCTTCAATGGCATAACCATCTGTAAGGACATAGCTGGGTGTGACCGATAAACCCTGCACCGCACGTCGCATGCCATCGAGATTTGCCGCATGCACACCGCGTGAATCAACCTCTGCCGCTGGCACAGTTATTACGCTAATCGAAAGCGCTGCAGATGTAACAAGATCAAATAACTTTTCTCGCTCTGCCTCTGATACATCTTTAGAATCACGCACCTTTGCCAATTCTGGTGCAAAGGGATCGGCTAAAACAACTGATGCAATTACTAGAGGTCCGGCACATGCACCGCGTCCGGCTTCATCTACTCCGGCAAGTGGCGTGATTCCCGCTTCGATTAGCAGCGATTCAATTACCTTTACCATTTAAAGCGACTAGCTACTTAAGCGAAGAGTAAGAGCCAACTAATCCAAAATTCTTAATTGGCCAGATAATTCCGATAACGCGTCCGGTTACCTTAGAGGTTGGCACCATTCCTTGATTTATATCGTCTTGGTGAAAACGTGAATCACTGCTTGCGCTACGGTGATCGCCCATTACCCATACTTTTCCTTCAGGTACGGTGACATTAAATTTAGTATCACTCGGCGTATTTCCCGCGAAGATATATGGCTCATCAATTTCAACGCCATTGATCATTAACTTCTTATTCTTCGCACAGCATTCGACTTTATCGCCGGCAACGCCAATTACTCGCTTAACCAGATATTGCTTGGCTGGATTTGGCAGGACGCCAACAGCAACAAAGCCTTCTTTAATCTTGGCTAAAATTATATTTCCATCTGCGGTGTATGGCTCAGGTAGCCAGTTATCGGGATCGCGAAAGACAACGACATCTCCACGATTAATTGATTTGCTGATGAAAGGGACTTTATTTACCGCAACGCGATCATTGACCTGAAGGGTGTTCTCCATCGAGCCCGAAGGAATATAGAAGAATTGAACTAGAAATGATTTGATGACAAGCGAGACTGCGAGCGCGACAACAACGAGAATAGGTAACTCGCGTAAGAGCGAGCCCTTGCGTGGCATTAGAGAAGAGTTACTTAGTTAGCAGGCTTGTCTTCAGCTGCAGCTTCTTGAGGTTCAACCACTTCTTGGGTTGTCACATCTTGAGCTGGAACCTCTGCCACAACATCGGCAGCTACTGGCTCGGACACTGCCACAACATCAGTCGCAGTTGGTTCGGACACTACAGCTGCAGGAGCCTCTACAACGATTTCCTTCTCAGGAGTTGAAAGGATTCCGTCGCCGTAACCTTCGATGCCATCGCGCTTTTCGCGAATCTTGGCAGCCTTACCGCGAAGATCGCGTAGGTAGTAAAGCTTGGCGCGACGTACATCGCCCTTCTTTACGAGTTCAATCTTTTCAATAACTGGTGTGTGTACTGGGAAGGTACGTTCTACTCCAACG
>JBIIRS010000161.1:0-2637 GCA_044341425.1 Candidatus Planktophila sp.
GATCGGTAACCTCGCGTTATGCGTATCGCCTTGGCCTCACTTTCGTACACCATCACCGTTGTCGCTCTGGTTTTGCTGACGGTTCGGGTGCGTCAGTTGATCGGGATTTACCGCAAGGGACAAGCTGATCCAACACGCAGCAATGATCCAGGTGCGCGCTTGAAAAATATGTTGAAGGAAGTTTTGGGCCACACCAAGATGCTCAACTTCACCGCAACTGGAATTGCGCACTGGTTTGTCATGATCGGTTTCGGTGCCTTGTTTGGAACTTTGGTTACCGCATACGGTCAGGTTTTAAATCCGGAGTTTGTTTTGCCGCTGATTGGGCACTGGGTTGTTTACGAACTATTCGCGGAATTTATCGCGATGGCAACCGGCGTTGGAATTGTCACCTTAATTGGGATTCGTCAAGTGACACGTTTTCGCATGCTCAATCGTTTTGCGGGTTCAGGAATGGGCAAGGCGTATTACGTTGAAGCAACCATCCTTGCGATTGTTTTTTGTGTTATTGCGCTTCGTGGTCTTGAAGGTGCACTGCTTGGAAAAGAGAGTTGGAATTGGCACTTTGCAATCTCTTGGCCGGCAGTTCTTGCTTTCCAAGGTATGAGCGTTGCGGCAATTGAAAACGCGATCGTTTGGGTAGCAACTGCCAAGATTGTTATATCGATGACTTGGTTCATTGTTATTGCAAGTAATTTAACGATGGGTATTGCTTGGCACCGCTTCTTGGCCTTCTTTAATATTTTCTACAAGCGCAATAGCGATGGCAGTAATTCACTCGGCGCACTTCCTGAAATGTTGTCGCACGGTAAGCCAGTTAACTTTGAAGATCCCGCCGAAGATGATGTCTTTGGTTTGGGAAATCGCGCAGATATTTCTTGGAAGGGTCTGCTCGATATGACTTCCTGTACCGAGTGTGGACGTTGCCAATCGCAATGTCCTGCTTGGCACACAGATAAGCCGCTATCTCCGAAGCTTTTGATTATGGCTATGCGTGATCACGCATTTGCTAAGGTCGTTGAAACTGACGCGCTAGTTGGCGAAAACAGCCCTATTTCACTAGATGTTCTCTGGTCTTGCACTATGTGTGGTGCCTGCGTAAATGAGTGTCCGGTTGATATCGAACATGTTGATCACATCGTAAATATGCGCCGCTTCCAAGTATTAGTTGAATCAGAATTTCCATCAGAGCTCGGTGGCACCTTCCGCAATCTTGAAAAGGCCGGCAACCCATGGGGTGCAAATAAACAAGATCGTGAAGGTTGGATTGCAGAGTGTGATTTCCCTGTTCGTGTTGTTGAAGGCGTGCTGCCAGATGAAGTTGAATATTTATTCTGGGTTGGGTGTGCTGGTGCTTATGAAGAACGCGCGAAGAAAACAACTAAGGCTGTTGCAGAGCTACTGCACATGGCTGGCGTTAACTTCGCAGTTCTCGGTAAGCGCGAAACGTGTACAGGAGACCCAGCGCGTCGCTCCGGTAATGAATTCCTTTACCAAATACTTTCACGTGAAAACATCGAAACTTTTAACGAAGTATTTGCAGGGCGTCCAAAGGGTAAGAAGAAAGTTGTTGTTACCTGCCCTCACTGCTTTACAACAATTGGTCGCGACTACGCACAGAGTGGTTTTGAACTTGAGATGATTCACCACACTCAATTACTTAACACGCTAATTAAAGAGAAGCGTCTAAAGCCAAGTCCACATAAGAGCGAACAGAAACTTACCTATCACGATCCTTGTTACTTAGGCCGTCACAATCAGATCTATGCACCACCACGTGAACTGCTTGAAGCATCTGGTTGCGACATCACCGAGATGCCACGTAATCAAGAGCGCTCATTTTGCTGCGGTGGCGGTGGTGGACGTATGTGGATGGAAGAGAAGATTGGAACGCGTATTAATTTAAGTCGCGTTGACGAAGCGATTTCAACCGGTGTTGATGAAGTTGCAGTTGCATGTCCGTTCTGTCGCGTGATGGTTGGCGATGGAATGGTTGCGCGGCAAAGCGATGTAGAAGTCCTTGATGTGGCTCAAATTCTTTTACGTAGCGTCAAAAACGAATAAGGGATTTCTTGCTAAGGACTGGGGAAAAGCCCTTTACAGTCCTTGCGCTTCGAAATCCCTTTCACGGGTATAAACAAGGTTAATTGCTCGAACGAACTTATCCACAGGGTTTGTACACAGTGTGGAGGAATTACACGCGTGTAATTCGAAGCAATACCGCGGTAGTTAGGTAGCCCCCGACAAGGCCTCCAAGGTGGGCGCGCCAGTCGACGCCGCCCAGGATGAAGCCGAATACGAAGTTGAGGCCGACGATGACGTAGATGTCTCGGGCGCCTTCGCTGATGCGGTTTCGCATAGCGATGAATGCGCCGAATAAACCAAAGATCGCACCGGATGCTCCGACTGAAACATAGAGCTCGTTGGTCAGATAAATCGATGCAAGTGAACCAGTGAGAAGTGAAGTAAAGAAAATTACAAGGAAGCGCGCTTTGCCAAGAGCAGCTTCGATGGGGTTTCCTAAAAGAAGAAGTGAGAACATATTAAAAAATAGATGTGTAAGTCCGCCGTGAACGAGAGCCACAGTAAAGAGTCGCCAAACTTCACCTGCATCAACGAGTGGCCCAAAGAGCGCTG
>JBIIRS010000035.1:0-9899 GCA_044341425.1 Candidatus Planktophila sp.
CTTCAACGCCGAGTGGCGGAATTAAGGTCGGCATAAGGGCGCGTGGAGGTCTCATCCGTAGATCATCACGGTGCAGAGTGATATCTAAAGTTCCAACTTGCACCGGAACCTTTTCGATCCCTTCAATAATCGTGGCGATTCGCTTAGCTAAATGGGCGCCACGAGTTGGAATCCCTAGAAGTGTGATTGATTCAGAACCTGAGTTGCGTTCTAGAATTTCATGGGAGATGCGGGTCAATGCGCGCGTGATATCTGGCGCAGGCAGGGCAAGGCTCATCGTAAATCTCCTTCCCCGCCTCGCAGGACGGGTCGTTAAAGGATGTTGGCTGATGTTACACCGAATTTGAAGAGACCTGTGGACAGCCACGGTCTTGTGACGCCGGGTTGATCTACCTTTGCGCGCATGAACCAGCCAGCCCCCGCTACTGCATTTACCCAACCAACCACAGCCTCAATCAGCGCCCGCATCCGCAAATACCGCAAAGCTCGATCCTTGACGCTGCAAGATATCGAAAGGCTTTCAAACGGGAGGATTAAGGCGGTAGTGATGGGCTCCTACGAAAGGGGCTCTCGCGCGATCTCGCTAGCGCGCACAATTGAGATCGCAAATCTCTTTGCGATTCCTTTATCCGAGCTGATCGAAGAACCCACAAATACCTACAGTAGAAGCGCTGATCTATTGATCTTTGACCTAAGAAAATTGCGTGAGATTTCAATCTCAAAACAGGGAGATGAGATATCCAAAATCAACGCTTTTGTTAGCGCCATTTGTGCGCGGCGCCGTGATTGGAATGGCGAAGTCTTAACGTTGCGCAGCGCAGATTTAGATACGCTCACGCTCATACTTTCGGCGCCTAGTTTTCAAGTTAAAGAACTTTTAAGCCGCCTACAACTCCTAGTCACGGCGTCAAATATTTAGAGAGCTAGGCCATCTTTAAGCGAGGCGATACGCCCCAAAACTCCATGGATATAACCTGCTGATTCATCGGTGGAAAGTTCTTTTGCAAGCGATAGAGCTTCATCGATCGCTATCGCAACATCTAAGTCAGGTGCCCAGAGAATCTCAAAGAGGGCCAGGCGCATAATGTTGCGATCTACTGCAGGGAGGCGATCCATATCCCAACCCTGTGCATATGTTGCGATTAATTCATCTATTTTTCGGCGATGCTCTGAAACTCCCGCAACTATCTCGCGTGTGTAATCGCGAATCGGACGCGCATCCGGTCCTTCTTCGGTTACATCTCGCGAAGCCAAAATATCCAGCGGCAGAGTCCCCCGGATATCTGCCTCGTAGAGAATATCCAGACTCTGTTTACGCGCTTTACTGCGGGCTGACACTAGTTAGCGCGACCTTGGTATGACCCATCGCGAGTATCAACCAATACCTTCTCATCTTGTTTGATAAAGAGCGGCACTTGAATCTCAATTCCAGTTTCAACTGTTGCAGGCTTTGTGCCACCTGAAGATCGATCGCCCTGTAGGCCTGGCTCTGTGTAAGTAACTGTCAGAACCACAGATGCCGGAAGCTCGATATAAAGCGGGTTGTTCTCATTGATAGCAACGATCGCTTCAGTGTTCTCGAGCATGTAGTTTGCCGCATCTCCAACGATTACAGCAGAGATATTCATCTGGTCAAAGGTCTTGTTATCCATGAAAACGAAATCTTCGCCCTCCTTGTAAAGGAAGTTCATTTCACGCTTTTCGAGGATGGCAACTTCAACTTTCACACCTGCGTTAAAGGTTTTATCAACAACCTTGCCGGTCATAACTTGCTTCAACTTGGTGCGAACGAACGCAGGACCCTTACCCGGCTTAACGTGCTGGAACTCAACGACCGTCCAAAGCTGGCCTTCAATATCTAAAGTCATACCATTTTTGAGATCATTTGTTGTTGCCACGAGAAACTCCAGTTCACGTCCGTTGACGTAATAATTTCAACCAACAGTGAACCAAATTGCCTTGGATCTAGCGCGGTTGGCCTTCGATCTTCGAAGGCGAATACCTAAGTTTACCTGAACTTTTAGGCCAGCAACGCCTTCAACGCAATCAGCGCAAGTACATATGAGTTAGGACCAAATCCCCCGATAGTGCCGTTGGCTACGCCAGAAATTACCGAGGTATGTCGGAATTCTTCGCGAGCCAGTGGATTTGAGAGATGAACTTCAATCACTGGAGATTTCACCAACTCAACCGCGTCGCGAATTGCATATGAATAATGTGTAAACGCCGCAGGATTGATGATCACTGAAAGATTCGTATCCGCTGCCTCATGTAACCAACCGATAATTGTTGCCTCATCATCACTCTGACGAATATCGGCTTTAAAGCCATGAGTGCCTGCGGCGTTCTCAATATGAGCAACTAATTGGGGATAAGTCATATCACCATAGATCGACGAATCACGGATATCTAAGCGCGCCAGATTCGGGCCGTTGATTACCAATACATTCATTTACTCACCTTTTCATATGCAGCGTATAGCGTCTTTGGATCAGGGTTTTCTAACCTATCTGTCTTTCCGATCTCGCTAATGGTAACGAACCGCAGGCTACTTCCGCGGGACTTTTTATCCACTGCCATATGTGCCAACAACTTTGCCCAACTCTCGCGCTTGTATGACGTCGGAAGGCCTAACCCTTCCAAGATCTGCAAGTGATCGGTCGCTAATTCTCTGCTGATAAGTCCTAAATCAAATTGCAGATTTGCCATGAAGGCCATCCCGATCGCAACACATTCGCCATGACGTAGTGAATAACCGCAATCAAGTTCAACGGCGTGGCCTAAGGTATGGCCATAATTTAACGCCTCGCGCGCAAAACTCTCTTTAAAGTCCTGTGATACAACTTCGCTCTTAACTTTGACTGAACGTTCGACTAACTCCTGCACCAAAGCCAAGTCTCTTCGAATCTCTGAAACGCTCTTTCCTCGCATTAGATCCAAGATCTTTCCATCTGCGATAAAGCCGCATTTCACAACTTCAGCCAACCCTGCAGCGAAATCACGATCAGTGAGCGTGCTAAACCAATCAAGATCAATAATCACTTTGATTGGGCTGTGAAATGCTCCAATTAAATTCTTTCCGTAATCGCTATTGATTGCAGTTTTTCCACCTATTGCGGCATCTACTGCGCCAACAACTGTCGTCGGAACCGCGATCCAATCCAGACCGCGTAACCAACTTGCTGCCGCAAATCCTGCGAAGTCGGTAACTGCTCCCCCGCCGATTCCAACAATTAAATCACTCCGTGTAAATCCAGCTGCGCCAAGCCAATCCCAAATCTTAATCAAGGTACTGGATGATTTACCGGCTTCACCATCAGGAATCGCAAAGGAAAATACTTCAGCGCTTCCTAAATCCAGGCCTTGAATTCTTGAAGCGAGAGGTTCCGAGACAATTAGCGCAACTCGAGCCCGTCCTTGCACGTTCTCGGTAAGTGAATCTCGCCAGGAGTTGGAGAGTTCAACGGTGTAGTCGCGTTCAGCGCTGACCTTAATCTCGCTCATTACTTTGCTCCATCCGTTGCAGCTTTGACGCTCTTCTCGCCAGAGATGATCTCATCGACGATCTCTCTAGGAGTTAGGTTATCTACTAGGACAACTTGGGTAGCTAAAGAAAGATAAGTTGGACGGCGTTTCTCCATCAACTCTTGCCAGGCAGCGCGTGGATTGCTGAGTAATAACGGACGATCACGATTGAAACCAACGCGTGGTGCGGCTGCTGATAAAGAAATATCGAGATAGACCACATTAGCGCCAGATTCTTTAATTGCCTTCTGTGCAATCTCAGATAGTGGTGCGCCACCGCCCAGTGAGAGAACACCGGAGAGCTTTGCAATCTCTTGCGCAACTATTCGCGTTTCAACTTCACGAAACCAGGGCTCACCTTTATCAATAAAGATTTGCGAAATGGAGGTACCCACTTCAGATTCAATCAGAGCATCGGTATCAGATAAGTTGAGATTAAGGGCCTTTGATAGCGCTCTTCCAATCGTGCTCTTTCCAGAACCCGGTGGGCCGATCAGAATGTAGTTCTGTTCTTTAGAATCGCTCATATCGCCTACTTAAAACGTAGGTTGCTCATATAGTTTTCGAAGTTGCGACGGGTTTCACTTACGCTATCGCCACCAAATTTTTCAAGTACTGCCTCGGCTAGAACTAACGCTGCCATAGCTTCCGCAACTACTCCCGCAGCAGGAACGGCACAAACATCTGAGCGTTGATTGATCGCCTTTGCCGCTTCACCAGTCTTTACATCGATCGTATCCAGAGCCTTTGGCACAGTAGAGATAGGTTTCATGGCGACGCTAACTCGGAGAATCTCTCCGTTAGACATACCGCCTTCAGTTCCACCAGCGCGATCGGTGCGACGTTTAATTAATCCGTTAGAACCACGTTCAATTTCATCATGGGCTACCGAACCGCGACGAGTTGCTGTCTGGAAACCATCTCCGATTTCCACTCCCTTTATCGCCTGAATTCCCATCATCGCTCCTGCCAATCGCGCATCTAAGCGGCGATCCCAGTGAACATGTGAACCAAGTCCGGGAGGCAAGTTGTAGGCGAGAACTTCGCATACACCACCAAGAGTGTCTCCATCAGAGTGAGCAGATTCTATTTCGGCGATCATCTTCGCGCTTGTTGCGGGATCTGCGCATCTAACTTGATCTTCATCAATTCTCGCCATATCTGTCTTCTCTGGCAGCTTCGTTCCTTCAGGAATTCTTACAGAACCAATCGATACGACGTGGCTCAAGATAGTTACTCCGACGCTCTGTTCGAGAAAAGCGCGAGCTACTGCACCGAGTGCAACGCGTGCCGCAGTTTCGCGCGCACTTGCGCGCTCAAGAATTGGTCGCGCGTCATCCAAGTCGTACTTCTGCATGCCAACTAAATCTGCGTGTCCTGGACGCGGTCTGGTTAGCGGTGCATTTCTAGCTAAATCTCTAATCTCTTCTTCAGGGACGGGATCGGCAGACATCACCTTCTCCCACTTTGGCCACTCTGAATTTCCAACTTGAATTGAGATTGGTCCACCTTGCGTTAAACCAAGACGAATGCCACCGAGAATAGATATTTTATCGGCTTCGAAGTTCTGTCTGGCACCGCGACCAAAACCTAAGCGACGTCTAGCTAGATGAAAATCAATATCTTTTGACGAGATCTCAACACTTGCGGGAATGCCCTCAATGATCGCCGATAGGGCTGGGCCGTGAGATTCACCTGCTGTTAACCAACGCACTCGCATATTGTTGCAGATAAGCGCATTATCTCGCGCACCATATAAAGGCGGCGCAGATTGCAGGTGCCAACGCCATTGAATCGGCCATGGATCTCCTTCGAAATAGATGGAGAATCAAAAGAAGTGACGAGCCCACGATAAAACCTTGAATGAGGCCGCTCCATCTCGATACTTCTAACGGCAAGAAGAAGAAGGCGAATAAAGCTGCCAATTTCACATCGCCGGCGCCCAAACCGAAGAAGATGGCGGGAAGGCCAAGTGTGAAAACGATTAGAGCGCTAGCCACATAGATCTCTCCACTAGAGACAATCGTGATTGCAGAGAAACCTACCCCGATGAACATTAGTGTTCGATTTCTAATTCTGTGAGTGGCAATGTCAACTAGCGAGATATAGAGCGATGAGATGAGAAGAAGTACATACACAGCGCGAAAGTACTGCCTACAAAGCGGGTGTAAATCTCATTCTTAAAATCTGTGAATCAGCGAGCCGCGTTATTGAGCGCAACCCTTAGCTCGCTATCGATAATTTTCTGCCCTAGTGGATGGACCAAGTTGATCTGATCGATACCCTGGTAAAGAAGTAGCTCCAGACCGCTAATCACCTTTCCCCCACCATCAGACCAGCGTCGTGCGATCAGAGTAGGCCAAGGCTTATAAAGAACATCGAAGAGTAAACCTTCAACTTTCGATGGGATGTTATCGGCGACTAAATCTGCCGCACCTGATGGTGTTGTGTTTACGACAAGATCGAACTTTCGAAGATCGATTTGATCATCCCAAGCCAGGAATTCGGGTGACACCTTTGTAAAGCAGGCGGCTATTCCTGCATTTCGTCTAACGCTTCTACCCATGATCGCTACCTTTTCCGCGATTTCATCGAGGGCGCCCGCAACTGCTCGTGCAGTACCGCCAGCGCCTAGAATTAAAACAGAATTGAAATGATCGTATCCAGCGTTTGCTAGGGCTTTGATGAAACCTGAACCATCAGTACTGGTCGCGATCCAACCTGAGCCTTTTCTAACAAGTGTGTTGACTGATTGAATTCGCAGAGCAAGATCATCAATCTCAATATCCGAACTTTCTGCAATTACGAGAACTTCTTCCTTTAGCGGCATTGTTAATGAGAGGTAGTCAAAATTAGCGTTTTCGCTTTTGATAAATTCCGCCAATCCACCACTTCGAACTTCAATAGCTTCATAACTCCCTGAGATACCAAGTAGCTCAAAGGCTTTGGCATGCAATACCGGAGAGAGTGAATGGGCAATTGGATAGCCGAGCACGGCACCCTTAAGGCTCATCTCACTCATTCCTTAATCACTCTTTACTCTCAAATAACCCGGCACGTAGATTCCTCTTATATTCAACTTTCCAAACACCAAACTCTTCAAATGATGAGGTAAATCTAGTGTCATTTGGTGCCACGGTGATGAAGTAAATCCAATCACCTGGTTCAGGTTTTACGGCAGCCAAGAGCGCTTGTCTTCCTGGATTTCCAATCGGGCCAGGAGGTAGGCCGTATTTTCGGTAGGTGTTATATGGCGACTTTAACAAAGTTGATTTGGTACTAAGAAAGATATTTCCCCGTAACTTCTGCGCAAAATGAACCGTCGAATCCATCTGCAGCGGCATGCCTTTCTCTAGGCGATTGAAAATTACTCTCGAAACCTTAGTGAAGTCCTGCAAACCACCTTCTGCTTGAATTATTGAGGCGATAGTTAAAAGCTCTTGAGCGCTGTACTTTCCTGTGGCTTCTAGAATCCCTGCATTTTTTATTTCAGTCTGAGCTCGCTCAACCATAGATGCTATAGCTACCGATGCGGATGTTCCCTTGGCGAACGAATACTGGGCAGGGAAGAGAAGTCCCTCCAACGATTTAAATCCCGTTGGTAACTTCAATTTCGCCAAAGCGTCTTTGATATCGGAGCGTGTATATCCCGCTTTGACCATATCTTCAAATACTTCGGAGTTCCATTCACCTTCAACAATATTGATTAGTCCCGCGATTCGCTTGCTATCTAAGAGTTGCTCAAGAGCATCCTTTGCGCAGAGTTCGGGCGAGATTATGTGCGAACCCGGTGCAATCTTTCCCGCGCGCGCATCACCAACTGCAACTCCAAAGAAAGCTCTTGCTGACTTAACGACGCCCTTATCAAAGAGTTGGGCTGCGATATCTGAGCCAGTGGCGCCGGCGGTAATATCTATTGCTACATCAGTCTCTAAAATCTCCCTCGAATTAACCGATAATTCGGAACAGGAGAAATCAGGAGCGGCCGATGTCTTGCGAAGTTCGTGAACTCCCGCAGTAAAGAGAAAAACGAAGGCTAGAGCCGATGCCACGCGTAAAAGCGCTTTTCTATCTCTTATCAATTGCTAACCCTTGTTCAAGAATTGCCACTGCAGCGGCGCTATCTATCAGCGCCTTTGCGTTTTTTGCATCAACTCCAGCATCTCGTAACTGTCGGCTCGCCGAAACGGTAGATAGACGCTCATCAACCATTGAAATTTCGATATCAAATTTTGCACTTAGTCTTGCGGCAAAGTTAAGCGCTTTCTCAGCTGCAACAGACTTGACGCCGCTGAGCTGCTTCGGCTCTCCTACATAGAATTTAACTGGTTCATACTCTTGAACCAATTCGTTGATTTTAATGAACAAGTTAGGGTCTTTACTCTGCAGCACTTCCAGCGGTGTCGCTATAAAACCATCAGGATCGCAAATCGCTACGCCGATACGGACATCGCCATAATCAAATGCGATGCGCCGGCCTAGCCTTGCCATTACTTCCCGCTTATAGCGAGTTCAATCGCTTGCAATGCGCTATCGATTGCCAAAATCTCTGTTCCGCCGCCTTGTGCGAAATCGTCCTTACCGCCACCACCACCGCCAAGAACTGTCGAACCGAGTTTAACTAAAGCACCCGCCTTTACACCGCGTGTACGAGCAGCATCACTAACGGCAACTACAAGAACTGGCTTGCTATCAACGACGCTAACCAAAGCGATCACGCTATCGGAATCGCGATTGCGAAGTTCAAGTGCAATCTTGCGAAGATCATCAACGGCTATGCCATCTGGAATACGAGTAGCAATAAGCGTTGTCTCTCCGACTTTCTTCGCACCTGAAGCTAACTTGGATACATCTGCCATAGCTGCCGCGGATCTAACCTGTGCTAACTCTTTCTCAATTTCTTTAAACTTAGTCAATAAATCAGATATGCGCTCAGGAAGTTCTTCCGCACGAGAACCCTTGATAATCGATGTCAACGAATTGAGCAAGATATGTTCCCGAGCTAGGAAACGATAGGCATCGACCCCAACAAGGGCCTCTACGCGACGAACGCCAGCGCCAATTGAAGATTCGCTTAACAACTTTACGACTCCCAGTTGTCCTGATCGCTGCACATGTGTTCCTCCGCAGAGTTCGCGGGCCCAATCTCCAACGGAAACTACTCGAACGCGATCACCGTACTTCTCACCAAAGAGCGCCATCGCGCCGATCTTCTTCGCTTCATCTTGCGACATGACTTCTGCGCTTACTTCAAGGTTATCTAATAGCAGTGTGTTTACGCGCGCTTCAACATCGCTTAATACGCCTTCAGAGACCGCACCTGTTGATGGGAAATCGAAACGAAAACGTCCTGGTGAGTTTTCCGATCCTGCTTGAGTTGCAGTCTCACCTAATATCTCGCGGAATGCTTTATGGACCATATGAGTTGCAGTGTGTGCGCGAGAGATTCCATCTCGACGATCTTGATCGATAGTCGCTAGACCCTTATCCCCTACTCCAACTTCGCCGGAGATAACTCGACCGCGATGAACAGATAATCCGGTAACCGGTGCTTGCACATCATCAATTTCAACGACTGCGCCATTGCTCAGAACAATGCGTCCACCATCGGCTAGCTGTCCGCCGCCCTCAGCGTAGAAAGGAGTGCGATCTAAAACTATTTCTACATCACTTCCCGATTGCGCAGACGAAACCGAAAGGCCGTCAACCAAAATTCCATTGACCTGAGACTCGGTTTCAGTCCTTGTATAGCCAAGGAATTCGGATGCGCCCTTGGTATCAGCGATCTTCTTGTATTCACTTAGATCTGTGTGTCCACTCTTTTTTGCCTTTGCATCAGCCTTAGCGCGATCGCGTTGTTCCTTCATCAAACGTGTAAAGCCGGCCTCATCAACTTCAAGTCCTTCTTCGCGCGCCATCTCAAGAGTGAGATCAAAAGGAAATCCATAAGTGTCATGCAATTTGAAGACTTCTTCGCCAGGTAATACCGATTTCTTAGATTTTTTAAGTTCGGTAGAAGCCATGTCAAAGATCTGGGTTCCGCTCTTGAGGGTCTGCAAGAATGACTCCTCCTCTGAAACTGAAACAGCCAAGATTCGTTTCTTATCTGTAACTAGCTCTGGATATTGCGGACCCATTGCGCCGATGGCTGCAACGGTGAGCTCCGACATGATTGGATCATTGGTACCCAGCAAGCGCATATTTCTAATGGTGCGACGCATCATGCGACGCAGGACATAGCCACGACCTTCATTGCCAGGAGTTACTCCATCGCCAATCAACATCGCAGATGTTCGAGCATGGTCAGCAATTACGCGAAGAGCGATATCTGACTTTTCAGATGAGCCGTATTTAACGCCGGTTAACTCCATCGC
>JBIIRS010000155.1:0-2633 GCA_044341425.1 Candidatus Planktophila sp.
AAATTTGTGACGTTATGGCACTTGAAGGAATTCGCGCCAACCCTGATGACATCGTTGTTACAACTGGTTCACAGCAAGCACTTGATTTGATTTCACGAATCTTTATCGATCCCGGCGATGTTGTTTTGGTAGAAGCGCCTTCTTATGTTGGTGCGCTCGGAACATTTAGACAATATGAGGCATCTGTAGTCCATGTTGAGATGGATATGAACGGCCTGGTTCCAGATGCTCTGCGAGCAGCTATCAAATCTGTCCGCGCTGCCGGTCGCAAAATTAAATTCCTGTATTTGATTCCAAATTACCAAAATCCAACAGGTGTATTGCTACCGGCAGATCGCCGCACTGAAATTCTAAATATCTGCCGCGAAGAAGGAATCTTCGTAGTTGAAGATAACCCTTACGGACTTCTTGGTTTTGATCGCCCATCACCAAATGCGATGCGCGCTGAAGATTCCGAAAACGTTATCTATCTAGGCTCATTCTCAAAGACAATTGCATCAGGTTTGCGTATTGGTTGGGCGCTTGTTCCACAGTCGTTAAAAGATAAATTGGTAATTGCATCTGAATCATCAATTCTCTGCCCATCAAACTTTACGCAGCTAACTATCTCTAGCTACCTTGCTGATCAACCATGGCGTGATCAGATCGCATCATTCTGTGAGTTATATAAGGTTCGCCGCGATGCGATGCTTGAATCGCTTGAACAATACTTTCCTGCTGAGGCTACTTGGACTAAACCAGGCGGCGGTTTCTATGTTTGGGTTAACTTGCCGCCAGAGATCGACACTAAAGCGATGATGCCAAAGGCGATCGTTGCCAAGGTTGCCTATGTTCCTGGAAATGCTTTCTATGCAGATGGTTTTGGATCTTGGTCGATGCGACTTTCTTACTGCCACCCAACACCTGAGCGAATCCGCGAAGGCGTTAAAGCTTTAGGTGGAATCGTGACGCAGGAGATGGCGCGTCGCGGTACGGCACTTAAGTAACTTATTTGCCGCCCTCAATTAGATCAACGATTCGCTGTAAATCTTCGCGTCCGGCATATTCAATAACGATCTTGCCTTTGCCGTTGACGCCTTGCACGCTCACGCGGGTATCTAGGTAATCACTCAACAACTCTTCGGCAGCCAAGGTTTCTCCTGTTGTAGAACTCTTTCCGCCTTTGCCGTTCTTGGTTGAGCCCTTCTTTGGTGAATGAATTGCTACAGCTTCTTCAGTTGCGCGAACACTTAAGCCCTCAGCGACGATTCGGTTAGCGAGTTTTTCAATCTCCGCCTGATCGGTTAATCCAAGTAGTGCGCGTGCATGGCCTGCTGAGATAACTCCTGCCGCGACTTTTCTTTGCACGGTTGGCGGGAGATTTAAAAGGCGAATTGTGTTTGAGATAAGCGGGCGCGAACGACCAAGTTTTAGCGCAAGCTCATCATGTGTGCAGTTAAAGTCGGTAAGTAATTGCGCGTAAGCAGCGCCTTCTTCAAGTGGGTTAAGTTGGCTGCGATGAATATTTTCAATTAGCGCTTCGCGTAAAAGTTCGTTATCAGGAGTCTGGCGAATGATTACTGGGATCTTCTTTAAACCTGCAGCCTTTGCGGCGCGGAAGCGGCGCTCTCCCATAATCAATTCATATTTACCTGGAGATGTTTGGCGAACAACCGGTGGTTGCAAGATGCCGATCTCTTTTATTGATGCAATTAATTCGTTTAGTGCGCCTTCTTCAAAGATGGTGCGGGGTTGGCGTGGGTTGGGAGAAATCGCATCGACTGAAACTTCATTCTGTTGCGCAACTTCATTGCCGGCAACAGTTAGAGATGTTGGAATTAAAGAATCTAAATTAGTTCCAAGGCCACCACGTTTTGCGCTCATGCAATTTCTCCATCGCGTTTGTAGTTAATATTTACAACATTGGAATCGAAGTTAACATCGAGCGCATCTTTTGGCTTTCCGCGTTCTGCAATTTCGCGCGCTACCTGCATATATGCAATGGCACCTGGTGATAGCGGGTCATAAGTCATAACGGTTTGGTTATATGAAGGTGCTTCAGATACACGTACAGCGCGCGGGATTGGAATATCAATTAACTCGTTAGGAAAGTGCGCGCGAACATTTGCGGCGACATCATTTGATAAACGGGTGCGTCCATCAAACATTGTTAAGACAATTGTTGAAAGATCTAGGTTTGCATTTAATCGCTTCTTCACAACGCTATATGTTTCAAGAAGTTGTGACAAACCTTCAAGTGCGTAATATTCAGTTTGGATTGGAATTAAAAGTTCGCGCGCTGCAGCAAGTGCGTTAATAGTTAACAAGCCAAGCGATGGTGGGCAATCGATAAAAATGTAATCGTAATTTGGTGAAATCTCATCGATCGCTTCTTTTAAACGAAGTTCGCGGGCAACCATTGAAACTAAATTCACTTCAGCGTTTGCAAGAGATGAATTTGAAGGAACACAATCAAGTGCGGGAAAGCCTGCAACTTTTTGAATTACAGAGCTAATTTGGTTATTTCCCATAAGTACTTCGTAGATACCTTCGATATCACGGTGAGGAACGCCCAGTGCGGTGCTGGCGTTGCCCTGTGGATCAAGATCGACCACCAGGACCCGCAAACCCCCCATAGAAAGGGCTGCTGCGAT
>JBIIRS010000156.1:0-2631 GCA_044341425.1 Candidatus Planktophila sp.
GCTCGGGTCTCCGCGCAGCGCCGCAAAATCAGGATATTGGTCAGGGCTCATGCCGTATTTTTCTTGTACGGCATCTGGCGTCATGCGCGCCATTTCAGAGACACCGCGCTTTGGATAGAGCACAGTGGTCTTCTCGGTTACCAATTGAAAGCTGTCCCGATCGCCCGTACAGATTAGAACTTCGGCGCCTTCACGCTCTGCCTGCTTAGTAATTGTGGCAATGATGTCATCAGCCTCATAGCCTTCAATTGCAAACTGGGTTATTCCAAAACCTTTAACTAAATCGTTTAAAAATGACATCTGTGAGCGAAATTCATCAGGGGTCTTTGCGCGATTGGCTTTGTAATCAGGAAAGATATCGGTGCGGAAAGTCTTGCGAGATACATCGAAGGCAACCGCAACATGGGTTGGCTTCTCATCCTTTAATAGTGAGATCAACATCGTGGCAAAACCGTAAATTGCATTTGTATGTTGCCCCTGCGCAGTCGTGAAATTCTCGGCAGGTAGTGCAAAGAAGGCGCGATATGCCATTGAATGGCCATCGATAAGTAATAAACGCTTCTGGGCCATGGCGCCATCCTAGAGAAGTACCCGTTAACAAGTTACTATTTCGAACTATGACGCAGCCAGAAAATACTCCAAACTATTTAGAGCTAATCCGGGAACGTGGAAGCGGCGCCCTCGATAAGAAGATGGGAATCGAGATCCTTGAGGCCTCTCCCGAGCGCTTAGTTGGACGTATGCCTGTTGAGGGAAATACCCAACCAATCGGTTTACTTCACGGTGGCGCAAATGTTGTATTGGCAGAATCACTCGGCTCAATAGGTACTCAGTTAAACGCTGGACCTAACCGCAGAATTGTTGGCGTTGATATAAACGCCACACATCACAAATCGGCTATGTCAGGATATGTGACAGGCGTTGCAACAGCAGTATCAATTGGAAAAACCTTATGCGTATACGAAGTTGTGATCACCAACGAGCAGGGTCAACGTACTTGTTCTGCACGTATTACCTGCATGATCCTCGCGGAACGCTGAAAGAGCGTAGCGTCTTCAGCAATAAGAAGTGCTGAAAGGTAGTTAGTGAGCGCCAGTACCGAGGTATGCCTCGCGTACTGCAGGATCGTTGAGGAGATCGGATGCCTTAGCTTCCTTAACAATATTTCCAGTCTCAAGAATGTAGGCACGGTGTGCGCGTTGTAGCGCTTGCTGTGCGTTCTGTTCAACGAGAAGAATTGTTACGCCAGTCTTGTTGATCTCGGTGATGATGCGGAAGATATTTGCAATCATCTGAGGTGCAAGACCCATTGAAGGCTCATCGAGAAGAAGAACCTTTGGTCGCGCCATCAGCGCACGGCCAATTGCGAGCATCTGTTGTTCTCCACCAGATAAAGTTCCGCCTGCTTGGGAAACGCGTTCTTTCAAGCGAGGAAAGAGCGTGTAGACCTTATCTAGATCTTCGGCCATCTCGTTCTTACGGTCGTGGCGATGGAACTTACCCATTTCAAGATTTTCCAAAACAGTCATGCCTGGGAAAATTCCACGACCTTCAGGTGCCTGAGATAGACCTAGATCTACGCGCTTGTGTGCAGGAACGTTAGAGATATCGTCACCATTGAAGATGATCTGCCCAGTTGTTACAGGGCGAAGACCAGAAATGGTCTTAAGCATCGTTGTCTTGCCAGCACCGTTAGCGCCAATGAGAGTAACTATCTCGCCTTCATTAACAACGATTGATACGCCCTTGATCGCTTCAATCTTGCCGTAGTGAACGTGTAGATCTTTAATTTCAAGACGCATCTGCAGGTACTCCTAGGTAAGCCTCAATAACGCGAGGGTCGTTTTGTACTTCAGCTGGTGAACCATCTGCGATCTTGGTTCCGAAATCGAGTACCACTACACGATCAGAGATTCCCATGATTAGCGACATATCGTGCTCGATAAGAAGAACTGTATAACCAGCATCGCGAACCTTCTTGATTGTTGCTGCGAGTTCAACCTTTTCTTGCGGGTTAAAGCCTGCTGCTGGCTCATCAAGGAGAAGCAACTTAGGTGAAGTTCCCATAGCGCGAGCAATCTCAAGGCGACGCTGCACACCGTAAGGCAAGTTACGAGCTAAGCGATCTGAGTATTCATCGATTCCGATGAACTCAAGAATTTCGTGAGCCTTAGCGCGGTTCTCACGTTCTTCACGGCGGGCGCGAGGTGTACCGAAGAGAGCAGAAACGAGACCGCTCTTCTTATGAACATCGGTTGCGGTAATGACATTTTCAAGCGTTGTCATATCTCCGAATAAGCGAATGTTCTGGAAAGTGCGCGCGATACCAAGTCCGGTGATCTGGTAGCGCTTCTTGCCACCGATCTTCTGGCCATCGAAATTGATTGAACCAGAAGTGGCTTGATAGACGCCAGTGATTACGTTAAAGACAGTTGTCTTTCCCGCACCGTTTGGACCGATTAGGGCAAGGATTTCTCCTTCGCGAACCTCAAGATTTACTTCATTAAGAGCTGTAACGCCACCGAACTTCATGGTGAGGTTCTCAAGACTTAAAAGAACTTTAGCCATCTTTAATTCGCCCCTTTCTTAACAATCGCTTTTTCGCGTTTCTTTCGCGGTAGTAGGCCATCC
>JBIIRS010000157.1:0-2621 GCA_044341425.1 Candidatus Planktophila sp.
CGTTGACAGGCACAGTCTAACCTCTACCCATGGCTAACCGAAAACTCATCGCGGGCGTGGATTCATCTACTCAATCTTGCAAGGTCGTCATCCGTGATGGCGTTACTGGCGAGTTAGTGCGCGAAGGCCGCGCTACACACCCAGATGGCACAGAAGTAAATCCTGCACATTGGGTGAGCGCCCTGGACACTGCTATTGCTGCAGCCGGTGGCCTAGGAGATGTAGAAGCGATCTCAATCGGTGGACAGCAACATGGAATGGTTGCACTCGATTCTGATGGAAAAGTTATTCGCGATGCCCTTCTGTGGAATGACACGCGCTCTGCAGATGCAGCGACTGCGCTAAATAAAGAACTTGGCGGCGATGCCGAAACCGCTAAGCAAGTTGGTTCGGTATTAGTTGCATCCTTTACCGCTACAAAGTTACGTTGGCTGGCAGATTCTGAGAAAGATAACGCGGCGAAGGTTGCCGGTGTTGCCCTCCCCCACGACTGGTTATCTTGGCAAATACAACACAGTAAAGGTGATGCCCTAGATTTTGGAAAACTTTTCTCAGATCGCAGCGAAGCATCGGGTACTGGTTACTTTGATCCAACGACTTCGCAATATCGTCGCGATATTCTGGCAAAAGTTCTACGCACCGAACGCGAAATTCATCTGCCTAAGATAATTTCGCCAGCACAATTTGGTGGAACAACTCCATCGGGAATTCCAATTGCGCCAGGTGCGGGCGATAACGCTGCGGCCGCGCTAGGGATTCAGGCGCAAGCCGGAGATGTTGTTGTCTCACTGGGCACAAGCGGAACTGCCTTTGCAGTCTCTGAGACACCTACCCATGATGCATCTGGCCAAGTTGCTGGTTTTGCTGATGCAACTGGTCGCTTCCTGCCACTTGTCTGCACGTTAAATGCGGCACGCATCTTGGATGCGGCAACTCGCATACTTGGAAAAACACATGATGAAGTTGGCGCACTTGCCTTATCGGCCAAGCCAGGTGCCAACGGGCTTTCGCTGCTGCCTTACTTTGAAGGTGAGCGAACCCCTAACCGACCACATGCAACTGGTGTATTTGGTGGAATGAATTTAAATAACTCAAATGCTGCAGATATCGCACGCGCGATGGTCGAAGGAATGCTCTGCGGTTTAGTAGATGCCGTGGATGCGCTTGAGAAGTTAGGCGTAAATGTAAAACGGATTATCTTGATTGGTGGCGCCGCTAAGAACCCTGCGGTATCGCAAATTGCTGCAGCGCTCTTTGGTCGTGAAGTACTTGTTCCGCCAGCAGGAGAATATGTAGCAAATGGCGCAGCCCGCCAAGCTGCTTGGGCATTACTTGGTGGAGATAGCGCACCTATTTGGGATCTTGGAAAGATTGAAAAAGTATCTGCAACTGCAACACCAGATGTAGTTGAGCGATATCGCACACTGCGCGATCGCACCGAAAATTGGAGTTAGTTAAATGACCTTAGCCCCTGAAATTGTTAAGCAATTAGCGGATCAAAAGGCAGCAGGGCTACCGCAAGTTTGGGAAGCACCCGTTGCTGTTATTCGTGAGCTGACACAAGGTCGCGTTGCCTTTGCAGGCGTTCCAGAACCAATTCTCTCCGTAACAAATCGCTTTATTCCAGGCCCCACTGCAGATCTGCCAATTCGGATCTATCGCCCAATCCAAGATCAGAACGCACCGGCCATGGTCTATTTCCATGGCGGTGGCTGGGTTTTAAACTTCTTAGATATCTATGACGCAGCGCTGCATCGCCTTGCAAATCAAAGTGGCTCGGTAATCATCAGCGTTAATTACCAGAAAGCGCCTGAGCATCCATTCCCTGCACCGTTTGATGACTGTTATGCCGGACTGCTCTGGGTTAAAGCACATGCCGAAGAGATTGGCATCGATCCCAATCGCGTTGGCGTTGGCGGAGATAGCGCTGGCGGAAATCTCGCAGCTGCTGTTGCGCTAAAAGCGCGCGATGAAAAGGTTTCCTTAACTTATCAATTACTTATTTACCCCTGCCTGGATCGTGATTTCACAACTAAGTCGTATGTCGATGCGGCAACAGATTACGGCTTAACCACGCAAGCGATGCAATGGTTCTGGGATCAATACCTGCAAGGCAGCCTTCACGATCACAATCCATATGCTGCGCCAATGCGCGCAAAGTCCCTAGCTGGAGTTGCCCCATCAATCGTGATTACCGCGCAATACGATCCACTAGTTAGCGACTCTGAAAATTACTGTGCCAAGTTAGAAAAAGATGGCGCGCAAGTTATCTATAAAGAATTTCCAGGAATGATCCATGGCTTCTTTGCAAATGTTGGAGCCACACCTTCTTCGCCTCTCGCACTTGATTTTGCAGCGCAAGAGATTTCGCTGAGAACCAAAGGTTAATAAACTAAGGGGTAACTCGTACGCCTTTACCGACAATTACTATTCCAGCATCAGATACGGTAAATCGAGCACGATCTCGCTCTAAGTCAACGCCGATCTGAGCACCTGGTTCAACAATTACGTTCTTATCTAAGATCGCGCTTCGGATAACCGCCTTGTCACCGATCTTTACCGATGGCATAAGCACAGAACCATCGACAAATGCGCCGGCTCCGACATGTACATCATGTGAA
>JBIIRS010000158.1:0-2579 GCA_044341425.1 Candidatus Planktophila sp.
AGTAATGAACCAGTTTGCGACAAATTTGGCGCGTTGCTTGGTGCGGTCGTAATTTATTTCGTCAACGGCGATCTCAACGCAGGTTCGGTTCTTTGATAAGCGGGGGTAAGAGATTAGAAGTCTTGCTGATGTTGGGTTTTCCGAAAGAACCGCGATGTCGTTTATGGCAAAGCGTGAATCTATTTCGCGGCGGTTGGCAGGAATGAATTTGCCTAGAGAAATTAGTGATGTTTTTGCTTTGTTCCAAGTTAGTAGCTCGCCGCCGCTTCGACCACCACCTAACAAGATGGTGTCATCGCTGAGTAAGGCAAGTGCTGGGCCGCGAGTGTTTCCACCGCCGGTAACTGCTTTAGAAATTGATTTAGAGTCAAAGGTTAAGTCGAGTGAACCGTCTGGAAAATCAGCGGCGTTTGCTTGCGGCAGGGCGGCAAGTAAGAGCGCAGCTATAAGCAGGGTTCTTTTGACCACAGCAAACCCTAAGATTTTATAGAGTGCCGAGCAACTCGAATTGGTTTACCATTAAGCAAAACTTAGGGAGTTAGATGAAAAAGTTTATTGCTGCCATCTTGGCTTTGAGTTTGCTGGGAATCATGCCGGCATCTGCTCACCAGCCAGTCGTACTGTTGGATAGCGATACGACTCCAGCTGCAGGGCCGTTGTTGGTAGATGGCACAGTCTCGTTTGCAATTCGTGCAGCATTTAATAAGGCGGGGCAGAAGAAAGCATTTCGCGCGGCGTTGCTGGAAGGCGATCAGCTGGATGTTCAGTACCTGATCGTTGATAAGCGACCAGAGAACAGACTTAAGAATTCCAAGTTGCCGCAATTGGTGATTACTTCTCCATCGGGCAAGAGAACGGTGATGAAATTTACAGAGCGCACCGCTTTCTTTGAAAAATGGGGACGAGTGAATTATTTATATCTAGGGCGCTTATCTGAAGTTGGTGAGGCTGGGATTTATAGCTTCGTGGCAACTGCGCGCACCAAGGCTGAAATCACTATTGCAGTTGGGGCTAAAGAGATTCCGGGCGAGGTTCTGCGCGATACGGCGGGTTAGCAAGGCTTAGCAACTGAGGCGGGTGTACCGTTTCTTATGGCTAAAAAAGAGATCGCATCTGAAGATAAAGTCTATGGAGAGAAATCCATCCTGCCACTGAAGTACGTGGACATGATGGAAGATGTTTTTCACGCAGTTCTAGCAATCGCCTTGCTCGGTATCGGTATTGGCGCATTTTTCTATAGCATCAAGCGCTTAATTGAGACCGCGCCCTTCTTTCCAAATGGAATGATCCAAGGCGTAAATGACATCTTATTTATTGTGATTATTCTGGAAATCTTGCGCACTGTTATCTCGCGCTTTACCGATGGCGTTTATCAACTAGATAAGTTTTTGATTATCGGTGTTATCGCCGCAGTTCGACATATCTTGACCGTGGGCGCATCGCTTACCTTGCAGACAGGCAAGAGCGATGTGGCATTTGAGCGCGCGATTTACGAGATGGGCTTAAATGCCCTGATAGTTGTTGCTTTGGTATTTGCGATCTTCTTGTCGAAGAACGCTCACCGAAAAAACTAGCAAGAACTACAACTACTCGAAATCTCCGCCGCGGCCGGTAAGGCGCTTTGGGTTTTTGCGCGGGCGATCAAAACGCGTTGCCAGAGCAATGACCGCTATCGCATTGATGGCAATTAAGACAAGACCGATCTTCATTAGGCGCCTAGAACTGCCCAGACAACTAGTGCGAAGATTGCGATATCAAATGCAATGATTGCAATTGCTGAGAGTGAGACAAGGCCACGTGAATCTGCGATCTTTTCAGTCATTGCAGATGGCTTCTCGACTTTGCGAAGATCAATTATCAACGCTTCACCTTCACGCACTGCTGCGTACTGGCTGATAGTTGCAAGAATTCCGGTAACCGCGGCAACGCCGAGAGCGAGGTACTTAGCGCCATCTGAAGCGGTCTCAAATGAACCGATCGCAGCAAGGGCCACAATTGCAATTAGAACTAGAGCCGGCGCAACCTGCGCCTGAATGATTTGTAGACGTAGTTGGTTCCACTGCTTGATAAGTGATTTTTCGTCCATGAGTGTTTCCTCTCCGAGAAACCTAGTAATCCCTTAAGGATTGAGGAAAGGCTACGCGCCTGAAGGTGAACACGCACTATGAAAACGCTGAGAGTTTTCGGTTGGACGCGCTTTTCTGGGGGAGTTCCAATAACATTTGCGCATGAAAAAGAGTCTTCTGGCCGTTTCTATGGCGCTGGTTTTAACAGTAGTTATTGCACCGGGATCATCTGCATCCGTTAAGGCAGGTGCTTCGTGCAAGAAGGTCGGGCAGACAAGTACTGCATCAGGTATGAAATTCACATGTGTCAAAAAAGGTGCGAAGTTGGTTTGGGGCAAGGGCGTTGCAGTAAAGCGCGCACCTAGCGCTTCAGCAACTGCTGCTGCAAGTGCGGCTCCTGCTGCGCCAACAATGAGTGCAACCCCTGCACCAAGTAAATCTGCAGAAGAAGGCAAGTCAGACGCTCCAGCTCCTGTGGTCTACACAATGGAGAGAGTCCGCGCAAATAATTCA
>JBIIRS010000159.1:0-2571 GCA_044341425.1 Candidatus Planktophila sp.
TTCTTTTCCAGCAACAAGTGCATATGCCGCCAAGATCTCTTTATCTGTAACCGAATCGATAACGCCGCCTGATTTATCGCGCGCTTCAATTGCTTGATCCCAAGAAGCAGGATTACCGATACGGATTGCGGTAGCAATTGTTTCGGGCTTAAGAACTGGCTTTCCCTTAACGAGTGGTGCAGAACCAGCAGCTTGGAAGCCATACATCTGTGGCAATGAATTTGAGATTCCATCTTTACGGTATTCGTTATAGCCCTTCCAGTAAGCAGTGATATTTCCTGCATTACCAACGGGAAGTGCGTGGATATCCGGGGCGTAACCCAACATATCGATTACTTCAAAGGCGGCAGTCTTTTGACCTTCGATGCGATATGGGTTAACTGAGTTAACGAGTGCAACTGGATAGTTATCAGAAAGATCGCGCGCCAGAGTTAAGCAATCATCAAAGTTTCCATCAACCTGCAAAATTTGTGCGCCGTGGATAACTGCTTGAGCAAGTTTTCCAGTTGCAATCTTTCCGGCAGGAATCAATACCGCAGAAATCATGCCCGCCTTTGTTGCATATGCGGCTGCACTTGCTGAAGTATTTCCAGTCGATGCGCAGATAACCGCCTTCGCGCCATCTTCGGCAGCCTTTGAGATCGCCATAGTCATACCGCGATCTTTAAATGAACCAGTTGGGTTAATGCCTTCGTACTTTAACCAGACATCGTTGCCGAGAAGTTCAGATAGATAGCAGGCGTATATAAGTGGTGTGCCACCTTCGCGCAGTGAGACAACTGGGGTCTTTGCAGAAACTGGCAAGCGATCGCGGTATTCCTCGATTACTCCACGCCATTGATGCGCGCCAGATTTCTTCGATTTGAAAAGGCTCATGCGCTAGTTGCTCCTTCTACGCGGATAACACTTGAAATATTCTGAACAGCGTCCATCTTCTTCAATGATTCAACTGTTGCCTTAAGTTCGCCTTCAGTAGCTAAGTGGGTAACGATGGTGACTTCAGCATCGTCATTACGCCCTGCCTGGTTAACAGTCTGAATCGATACGCCGTGGTTAGCAAAAGTTGTAGCGATAGATGCCAAAACACCTGCTTTATCAGCAACTTCAAGACGGATTAAGAACTTTGTTTTAGTTGATTCAATAGGTGCGATATCGCGGTCTGCATAATCAGTTTCACGCTGGCCAACTGAGTTAAGTGCGATGTGGCGAGCAACTGCAACCACATCCCCCAAGATTGCTGAGGCAGTTGGTGCTCCACCTGCGCCGCGACCGTAGAACATAAGAGATCCGGCGGACTCAGCTTCAACAAATACCGCGTTGTAAGCATCGCGCACTGAAGCCAAAGGATGGCTCTTGTGCAACATCACGGGGTGAACGCGCACAGAAATCTCATCGGCAGGAGTTAACTCTGCGATCGCGAGCAACTTAATGACGTGATCCATTGATTTTGCAATCTTTACATCTTCCAAAGTGATCTTGGAAATACCTTCGCGGTAGACATCGTCAACTGTTACGCGAGTGTGGAATGCCAGACCTGACAAGATCGCTGCCTTTGCTGCGGCATCAAAGCCTTCAACATCTGCAGTTGGATCAGCTTCGGCATAACCCAGAGCTTGCGCCTCTTTCAAAACATCCGCGAATTCGCGGTCATCTTCATGCATCTTGGTCAAGATGTAATTTGTTGTTCCGTTAACGATTCCCATTAAACGAGTTACGAAATCGCCAGCGAGTGAATCGCGCATTGGACGAATAATTGGGATAGCACCGGCTACGGATGCTTCGTAGTAAATATCTTCGCCCTTGGCGTAGGCAGCGGTAAACATTTCTGCGCCATGGCTAGCAAGGAGAGCCTTGTTAGCTGTAACAACAGATTTACGATTTTCGATCGCAGTCATGATTAATTCGCGAGCGGGTTCGATTCCGCCCATAACTTCAATTACTAGATCAATCTCGGGATCGTTAACGATCGAAAATGGATCTGTTGTAAAGAGTTTTGGGTTAATACCTTCGTAAGGCTTAATTGTGCGAACTGCGATGCGTGAGAGCTCCATCTTCACACCAGCGCGGGTGGAGAGCTCGTCGGTATCAGCAAGTAACAAGCGCGCGACAGAACTTCCGACCACGCCACAACCGAGCATGCCGATACGTACCGGTTTATCTGCTGGGCTCATCTGCCTATTCTTTCACATCAAGTGCGAGCAGATCTTCCTCATTTTCACGGCGGACAATTACGCGGGCTTTTCCATCTTTTACAGCAACTACCGGTGGACGCGGCACATGGTTGTAATTGCTGGCCATGCTGCGGCCATATGCGCCAGTAGCCGGAATCGCAATCAAGTCGCCAGGTGCGATATCGCTCGGCAAATTAATCTCGCGGATAACGATGTCGCCAGTTTCGCAATGCTTTCCGACAACGCGTGAATTTATTGAAGTTGCAGATGAAGCGCGATGAGCAATTACCGCGTGATATTCAGCGTCATAAAGTGAAGGGCGAATATTGTCACTCATTCCGCCATCTACGGAAATGTAACGACGAACTTTGCCATCTTCGAGAACTACATCTTTAGTCGT
>JBIIRS010000160.1:0-2551 GCA_044341425.1 Candidatus Planktophila sp.
GAATGCAATGTCATCAACGACTGGGAGTACAACGACCCTTTACGGTGGGGCGGCACATCGTCGCGTCACGATCCTAGATTTGAAGAAGGCGAAGACCGCTGGCGAAAAGTGGGCGATGCTCACTTCTTACGAACAGATGACGGCAGAGATCTTCGATACGGCAGGCATACCTGTTCTATTGGTTGGCGATAGCGCCGGCAATAATTTTCTGGGCGAAGAGAACACCATCCCTGTAACAGTCGATGAAATGATTCCGCTGACTCGCGCCGTGGTGCGCGGATCAAAGCGCGCACTTGTTGTCGCAGATCTTCCCTTTGGTTCTTACGAGTCATCTCCGGAACAAGCACTTGCTACTTCGATCCGCTTCTTTAAAGAGGCTGGCGCGATGGCGGTAAAACTAGAAGGTGCGCATTTAGCAACTGTTGAAAAGTTAACCGCGGCCGGAATTCCGGTGATGGGCCACTTGGGCCTTACCCCGCAATCACTTCATCAACTTGGGGGCTATCGCGTCCAGGGTCGTGAAGATGGGGAGGCGATTTTGCAGGCCGCGCTCGCTCTAGAAAAGGCGGGCGCTTTCGCCATCGTCTTGGAACTTGTTCCGGCAGAACTCGCAGCGAAAATTACTGCGGCCCTTTCGATTCCAACTATCGGAATCGGCGCTGGCGTTAACTGCGATGCCCAAGTTTTAGTCTGGACAGATTTAGTTGGACTAACCGCCAATCCACCAAAGTTGGCCAAGGCCTATCGAAATTTGCGTGCTGAAATTTCGGCAGCCGCCCAAGAATTTGCCGCCGATGTGCGTGGGGGAACTTTCCCTGGCTCCGAAAATACCTTTAACTAGCCCACGTGGAAGAAGATAAGCGTTCAAAATTTGCGATTGATCTAACTCCACTTAAAAAATACCCAGATTTCCGAAATCTTTGGGCCTCAGGGCTAGTTACCTACCTCGGTTCGATGATTACCTACGTCGCCGTTCCGTTTCAGATCAAAGAGATGACCAACTCGTACATCGCAGTTGGTATCTCTGGCCTAGTTGAGATCGTGCCGCTGATTCTCTTTGGACTCTACGGCGGGGTATTAGCCGATTACGTCGATCGCAAAAAGATGATCTGGGCGACCGAAGTTGCATCCTTGGTGTTGGTCGCAATCTTGTTGGTAAATGCGCTATCTCCCAACCCCAATCTAATTCTGATCTATGTGGTCATCGGCATCTTCGCCGCCGTCAACGGCCTACAACGCCCCAGCGCCGATGCCATCTTGCCGCGGCTCGTTGGCCATGCCGATCTTCCGGCGGCTAGTGCGTTGATGTCGCTGCGTTGGCAGCTCGGTGTAATCATCGGCCCCACAATTGGTGGAGTTTTAATTGCAACCTTCTCCGTTTCAGTTGGTTACATCGCAGATATCGCAACCTTCTTTATCTCTCTCGCATTTCTGATGCGCGTTAAAAACGTGCCTGCCAATCCAGAGGCGCAAAAGCCATCTCTGGCAGGGTTAATTGAGGGTGTGCGTTATGCATTTAGCCGCCAAGATTTAATGGGAACTTACCTAGTTGATTTAGCAGCGATGTTCTTTGCGATGCCCATTGCGCTCTTTCCATTTTGGGCAGACCAACTTGGCGCACCTTGGGCGCTAGGCCTGCTCTACGCCGCCGGAACTGTTGGCTCGGTTGTAGTAACTCTGACAAGTGGATGGACTCGCACCTATCGTTTTCATGGACGGGCAGTTATTTGGGCGGCCATCGGTTGGGGCGCAGCTATCGCACTCGCTGGGTTATCCAACTCCCTGATTCTGGTTCTGCTATTTCTTGCGATGGCCGGGGCGGCCGATATGGTCAGTGCGCTTTTCCGTGGAGTTATTTGGAACCAAACAATTCCAGATGGCTATCGCGGACGCCTTGCAGGGATCGAACTACTTTCATATTCGATCGGTCCACTTGCCGGGCAGATGCGTGCGGCATCAATGGCGGCGGTTACTACATTGAACTTCTCGGTAACTTTCGGAGGGGTTCTCTGCATAGTTTCGGTCGCAATTTTGGCCCTCTGCCTGCCGAAATTGCGAAAATATGACTCTGAAACGAACGAATATGCCGTTGAAATGCGCAGAATTCGCGCCGAAGAGGAAAAATAAGAAAAAATCGGGTCAATTTTTCTAAATTTTCCAGATTTTCACAAAAATCGGCTACCAATCGGTAAATCATTTCCATTATTTTTTTCTCAAATGCACAAAAAAATAAAAAAATAAATTGCGACACGCACTCTGTTTTTTCGCGCTATGTACTAGCAATATTTTTACATTTCCGTCACACTTATCCACGAACAGGTTTGGGTGACGGATCCGAACCATTCCGATAGGAGAAGTACGTGGCCGCAGCTAAGAAAGCAGCACCAAAGAAGCGTCGCAAGAAGGCAGCAGCTCCAGCAGCAGCTCCAAAGAAGCGCCGCAAGAAAGCAGCAGTAGCAAAGAAGGCAGCTCCAAAGCGTCGCAAGAAGGCAGCAGCTAAGAAGGCAGCTCCAAAGCGTCGCAAGAAGGCAGCAGCTAAGAAGGCAGCTCC